>JALZVD010000318.1 GCA_023300205.1 Akkermansiaceae bacterium
ACCAGTGATGAGAATGGGCACGAGTGAAATTAGTGAATAGAATGCAAGAGCGGCCGCAGTATCCGCATGCTCGTGCTTCCACCACCTTTTCCAGCAGCGCAGTAACCTTCTGCTGTTCGTTGTATGCATATTTCTCATGTCCCAATCCATAAAAATTACGCTATCAAGAATTTAGCCTTAGCCAAATAAAAAGAGGTTTCCAGACATATACTAAGATCAGTAGTAGATATGGAAAGCTCTGGGAGAAAGAATAAGTGCTTCTAGTTATTTCAATAGCTGGTTTAAAGTATAGCAGAACTGCTTATTCATTAGTGGTTCGCCGCTCCCACTCATCAGCTTACTATTCTGAGAAATTTCTATCCAATATACGCGTCCAGCTTCTAAATTTTCTAATTCTAATACAGCAGATTTTCCATTACCAGAGTTCACAGTAGTCACATTTTCTTCTCTTTTGTCCAGTTGTAGCCCTCCATAACTCCACTTGTCCTCGTAGCGGAAAGAACGTACAGAAAAGTCCTCAGGGGTGAGCATATTCTCATCAAATGATTGGGTAAAATGAAGATTAAAACCTGTTTTAGTGAGCTTGATATACTTCACGTCAAACTGCTCTTTCTCAAGATAAGTGATCCTCGTCAGCCCTTCGCCAAGTTTTCCCCATCCTCTAACAGTATGGCCTATGAACAGCGTCTTGCCATCATCAGTAAAGACTGTTCTATTACCACCAGTCTTTAGGTTTACGTCATTAATGAAATGCGTACAGGCTCCCTGATATTTCCCTTGAACTTTTTCTAACATCACTCTGCTAATTCGCGTTCCGTTGTTATCAGGAATCAGTAGCTGATCTGTAAAAGGTCCAAAATTATTAGGGATCTGAATCGGCTCTGATGCAGAGCGGTTAAACTCCTTATGAGGTAGTAATACCGAAGCCCTCGTCCGCATCGTGTCTATTTCTGATAAAGGCATTTTTAAAGGGTCTTTTCCTGCTGGCCACTGAGGATCCCAGATTAAGCTTGATGGATGGCCATAAAAATTTCCTTTTTCTACATGATAAAGTGGAGTGGTTGCGCGCCAGTCGCCTTGATTATCAGTCGCCCAGATGTTTCCTGCGTTGTCTCTAGTGATTCCGTTATGCATACGAAACCCTTTTGCAAACGGAGTCAGCTTGCCGTCTTTAGAGTAATGCATCACCCAGCCCTTCCACTTCACAGATGAGAAATTTCTACCTCGTCTGCCAATCATGGAATATTCGCCTCGGACATTATAAAAGGTCGGTCCATTATGTGATGCTGTTCCCACTGCTATGTAGTAGCCTCCTTCGTTATCAGGGCAGATTTCGTTCGTCTCGTGATAGTTTCCACTCACTCCCCATTGGTCGGCTAGGTTGAGAAAGGTATCAGCTTTTCCGTCATCGTCAGTGTCCCTTACATCCGTTAGCTCTGCCATTTGACTGATCACGATATGGCCGGGTGCGATGACTTCCATTCCGCAGGGATTATGAAATCCAGAGGCGAATAATTCCCACTGAAATTTTTGTGGATCATTCTTAGGCTTAGCTCTTAGAATATCACCTCTTCTAAGAGCCACATAAAGAGAGCCCTCAGAGTCAAATTTCACAGCCCCCACTTCTGGGGGAGTATTCGGAGGCAATGTAATTTCCTCAATCTTATAGTAATCACTCATGCGAGTATTTCCCTGAGCTAGCGCGCAGTCCATGCATACTGCATAGATGATACATGATTTTAAAATAGAGTTCATGGTTATTCGTTTTTAAGAGTTTTAATATAAAGTATCAGAGATTTCAGTTCATTTTCTTTGAGCGTGAAAGGAGGCATGTAATTAGGGGGAAACCCCTTCACTATCTTTTTGTTAGGAGTAAGAATAGACTCCTTTAGATAAGCGTCATCGGCCAAGATCATTTTTTCCATACCAATGATTGGCCGTGGGCTGTCAGCAATAGCTTTTAAAGTAGGGCCATGACTATCCGAGCCATCAATACTGTGACAGGTGATGCATGCCATAGAATTAAAAATCTTCTCCCCGTTGATCGCTGAGACATCCTTTACGGTTAGAGGTTTCGTTTTTATAATCACATATTTTTTCAAAGTACCATGCTTTATAGTCACTACAATTTTCTTCTCAGAAATACGCTTCATCGCTATCCCTGGTATTTGAGATGTATAGTAGTCTAGCTTCCCTCCACGAGCACCTACTAACTCCACGTGCTGTTCCAGACTGTTAGATTCAGCCATTACCTTTATTTCAGTCTGCACTTCCTGGCCTAACTTCGTTTTAAATTTATAAATAAATCGGTTATCTATTTTTCGGTAACCTATAAATTGAGGAGCCTCCACAGCTTTACCATTTACCCTAATAGGATGCTCACCACTCGCTACATAGAAAACATCACCCACGAGATCTGGCACGTAACCAAACGACTGACGATTGCCACGTTTCGGGTCGCCCCAATATTTCTGCATATTTAAAAACCCATCACTCCAAGCATAGAGTAACCTGCACTCCACAGTATCCCAGCAATACGATAGACGTTTCCCGTAATTCACGCCAATAGCCGCAGGGAGCCCTGTGATAGGGATGTATTTACCTGGCACATCTTTTCCTAGCTTAGCGTTATATTTAGGTGAATTTTTTCCTAAATGATGATTACTTAGCACAGAGTCTTGCAAGTCACCCTTGGGCATAAACGTCCTCAACAGTAACGGTTCCTCGACGCTCCCCATTGGTTGATTAGCATAGTTCAGAAAAACTGATTGCTCAGCGAAGCTCAAGCTGGTCATGAAAAGTAAAAAAAGAATAGGTTTAATCATAATTAATACAAGGGATTACGCTTTATTAAAATGCGGGTTATCAGTGAAATATATATGTTGGTAATGAAAAGCAAGAAATCGTAAATAGCACAAACCTATTTAAAAATAACTAGCTACCTACTGCTCTAGTAGCATCTCAGATAGACATTGCCAGATATACTCATAAGAGACAGAATGTATTAATAAATTTTCTCCAGGCCGTATAACCAAATCAGCCATTGAAAACATCACGGCAACAACTTAATAACCAAACCATATGAAAAATACACTAGATTTTTCGCTTCATCACCGTAAACTCAATCTCCTCTGTGCGTTCATACCACTAACACTAACATCAACTACATCCTCAGCTGAGCCAGAGAAAGTCACCCCGAAGCAAGCCGATGAATGGAAGCCACTTTACAAAGGTAACCTAGATGATTTTCGTATCTACTTCCGTGGCCAAGGTTACATTAAAGACGCCAAAGACCAGAAAGTTTTTGTTGCTAAACCCAATGAAATTCACGTCCTCAAAGGAACCAACGGAGTGTTAGTCACCAAGACGCCATACAGTTACTACCACGTCAAAGTCGACTACCGATGGGGAGCCAAAGGCGGCAAAATGAACGCAGGGCTGATGACTCACGTTGACCTGAAATCAGAACAAATAAAAGATAATCGCCCTCAATCCGTCGAAATCAATATGCGTCAAGATGCTCCAGGTAGTGTATGGTTTGCAGCATCCCTCGGGCCCTTCGGAAGTGCACACGTTCAAGAAGGCACAAAAACCTATCTAGCCAAAGACGAAGGTGGGCTAGTGTTTAGAGCTTCGCCATTCGACAAACGTACTATCCTCGCTCGCTATCCAGATGGTAAACCAAACTCTCAGCCGCACGGAGAATGGAACACACTAGAAGCAATCGTTCATGGTAGTGAGTCAGTCGAAATTATTCATAATGGTATAACCGTAAACCGAGTCACTAGCTTGTTTGATATTAAAAAGGGAACCAAGCTTCCTGGCGGCCCACTCACAGAAGGAGGCATAGGATTACAAAGTGAAGGGCAAGAAGTTTTTTACCGTAACTTTAAGATCAAACCACTAAAGCGCTAAAAGCTTACATTAGGGGTTTCGGTAAGTCCTCCCTGCTCGCAACTCCCAAAATAAGACATACAAAAAATCAACCTAACTCACTTAAGATAAGAGGCGTGATTAGTCGCTGAAAAATAAAGCGAAAAAAAGAGTGGAGAGATGTTGACATCTGCGCGTTTTTTTGTAGATTGCGCCCCGCCTTACCTGCCAAAGGGAGGACGAG
>JALZVD010000319.1 GCA_023300205.1 Akkermansiaceae bacterium
TTTCCTCAATAAGGTCTTAGTGATCTTACGATTAGCCGGGATGATAATCTCACCTGACTGCGCGTTTACCACATCAAGAGGTATCTTCTCACCGAGTAAGATGTCAGAAAGCTTCTCAGTGAGCTGATCAGTGAGCGCGTCTTTCTTCTTCTTGTAGTCAGTGTTGATCTTCTTAAGCTGCTTCTTCACCTCCTCTGGATTTCCACCATCACCTTTACGCTTAGCAAGTCCATGAGTAGAAATACGAATATCCTGAACGATTCCAATAGTTCCTGATGGAACACGGAGTGATGAGTCCTTAACATCTGCTGCCTTCTCACCGAAAATCGCACGGAGAAGTCTCTCTTCTGGGGCTAACTCAGTCTCAGACTTAGGAGTAATCTTACCTACCAAGATATCGCCAGGCTTCACCTCAGCACCAATACGAACAATGCCGTCATGGTCGAGGTTCTTCAGAGCTTCCTCTCCTACGTTCGGAATATCACGTGTGATCTCCTCAGGTCCTAGCTTAGTGTCACGAGCGATACACTCATACTCAGAAATATGGATAGAAGTATAAATATCTTCTTTCACAACTCTCTCAGAGATAACAATAGCATCCTCAAAGTTATATCCGTTCCAAGGCATGAATGCCACAAGAACGTTACGACCGAGAGCCAGTTCACCATTTTCTGTGTTAGGTCCGTCAGCCATACACTGACCGATTTTCACCTTATCACCTCGCTTAACGATTGGCTTCTGGTTCATGCAAGTTCCAGCGTTTGAGCGCATGAACTTACGAAGTGGGTAAACGAATATGCCATTGGCAGGATCACTTTTCACTGAAGTCGTGTCAGAGAGAAAGGCCTCATCACTCACAGGAAGAACACCGTCTTTAGTGACGACGATCATTTCACCTGTAGAAGCTGCTACCACACCGTTGGACTCAGAAATAATTACTGAACGGGAATCATGTGCTGCCTTTTCCTCTAGCCCAGTGCCCACGAGTGGTGCATCAGAAACGAGAAGCGGCACGCCTTGGCGTTGCATGTTAGCTCCCATGAGTGCGCGGTTCGCATCATCATGCTCTAAGAACGGGATGAGACCAGCCGCTACTGAAACCAGCTGTTTAGGCGAGACATCCATATAGTGCACAGCGCTAGGCTCCATTTCCAGGAACTCACCACGCTCACGGGCGGTGATATGCTTGTTGAGGAAATTCCCTTTCTTATCGAGCGGGTTGTTTGCCTGCGCGATAAGGAAGTTTTCTTCATTATCCGCTGTAAGATACTCGATCTCGTCTGTGACTACCCCTTTCTTCACCCTGCGGTAAGGAGTCTCAATGAATCCAAACTCGTTGATACGAGCATAAGTACACATAGAGTTAATAAGACCAATGTTCGGTCCCTCCGGTGTTTCGATCGGGCAGATACGCCCGTAGTGAGATGCGTGAACATCACGTACTTCGAATCCAGCACGGTCACGGTTTAGACCACCAGGCCCCAGCGCAGACAGACGGCGTTTGTGCGTCAACTCTGCAAGTGGATTTGTCTGATCCATGAACTGTGAAAGCTGTGATCTCCCAAAGAAATCTCTCACTACTGCAGAAAGAGCCTTAGGATTAATCAGCTTCTGCGGCGTCATACCTTCGATATTAACATCAAAGAGAGTCATGCGCTCTTTCACAAGACGCTCAGTTCTAGCTAGACCTACGCGACACTGGTTAGCAAGAAGCTCTCCAACTGCGCGCACACGACGTGATCCAAGGTGATCAATATCATCAAGAACTCCGTCACCCTTCTTACACTTAAGAATATACTTAACTGCGTGAAGGAAATCTTTTCCTACCATTGTGCGCTCACCTGCCTCAACATCAATGTCGAGCTTAGTATTGATCTTGTAACGACCCACGCGAGTGAGGTCATATTTCTTAGGATCAAAGAACAACCGCTTGAGAAGTGCACGAGCGTTAGCCGCCGTCGGAGGATCTCCAGGGCGAAGCTTACGGTACATATCCTTAAGCGCAGACTCTTCATCATGCGCTGGATCTTTCTTAAGTGACTTAAGGATGATCTCGTCTTGACGAGAATCAATCACCTCGATATCCTTAATCTTCAGAGCGATAAGCTGCTTAACCACACCAATTGTGAGTGGCTCATACTTCTTAGCAATGACTACCTCACCATCCATTATATCTTCAAAAACAACGCGTGAAGAAAGCTCTTCCTCATCCATCTTCGCTGAAAGCTTCAGCTTCTCAATATCATAAAACTCCTGCACGATAGAACGCGTATCAGGGTATCCAAGAGCACGGAGAAAAGTAGTAGCTAGGAACTTACGACGACGACGACGGCGGTCGAGATAAACATAAAGTAAATCGTTTGTGTCAAACTGTGTTTCCAACCATGATCCACGGTCAGGAATGATGCGGAATGAGAAAAGCTCCTTACCGTTTAAGTGATATGATTTCTCAAAGCAGATACCAGGTGAACGGTGAAGCTGAGATACAATCACGCGCTCAGCACCGTTTATCACAAATGTGCCTCGGCGAGTCATCATTGGGAGCTCACCCATATAAACACGCTCTTTCTTAGTTCCTGTCTCATCTTTAAGCTTGAATGTTACATAAAGTGAAGCACTGAAGCTCTCTCCTGTCTGAAGTGATTCTAGCGCGGTAGCCTTAGGCTCCTCAATATCGTAGGCGATGAAATCTAGTTCAATCGTCTCATCATAACTGTTAATAGGAAACACCTCCATCAGAACAGCCTGTAGGCCTGTTTCTATGCGCTGGCTGGCTGGCACTTCTTTCTGGAGAAAATCCTCGTAAGATTTAGACTGAACCTCAATAAGGTTCGGTGGTTCAATCGCTTCCTCAATGGATCCAAAGTAGAGTCTTTCGGGCATGGTATTAGTAGTTGGTTTGTCGGTTAGAACCAGTTTCTAGTCTCGCGTCTTAGGCTAAAAATTGGCTATGATTGATATTAGTTGACCGTTTCTGTCGTTGTGCATCTACACTGAGCGTCCTCAGGCATTTCCGCTGAACAGAATTCAAACATTTTTAATGAAACATTTTTTCAAAAATGCCTGAATTCTAATCAAAGAAACTATAATTTAGTGGCTGTTTTCTCTGTTTTTTCTCTGTTTTTAGTGATTTTTTGCACCACAGGCGCAAAAAAGCGGCTCCGTTTTAGATCGAAGCCACCTTAATGTGAAATTTTCGTTAAATTTATAATATTAAATGAGTTACTGAGTTATCTGCCGTTAAAAAATCAGGGTAATTCATCATGTTATAAGTAGTCTAGTTTATGTTAAAGCGCGCGGGGCGTCTAATTACTTGTTTTTTCACCAAAAGTCAATTGGATATTTCTACATCAAACCAAAGTCAAGCAGAAAGTAAACCATGCCAAAATAAAGGCAGCTAACAACGATTGTAACCAAATCCTTACATCAACCTTGACTCAATGAATCCACAAACTACACCTAAATAAGTTAACTGTCATTTGCTCCATGAAACATAAAATTATCATCTTCATTTTAATATTCTCTTTTTGTCACCTTATAGATCTACAAGCTAAAATAATAACAATAGAATCCA
>JALZVD010000320.1 GCA_023300205.1 Akkermansiaceae bacterium
AAGCTAAACAAAACCCAGAACGGCAACCCATGTGACCAGCTCGTAAGCCGATCAATCAAATAATAATGCGGGTTAATCACATCAGCAAGACCACCAGCAACCCCTATCCAAATATAATCAAACTTGCTAAAGCTATCCCTCTTCAACCTAAACAGCTTCACCAAAATAATCGGCGCCAGAACATGCGTCACCGTAGTCATACCTTAAATGAACAAATAAACGCACGAAAAAACTCCACCCCCTCCTCCAGATCACTCACCAGAATAAACTCATCCTTCGTATGCGCCTGATCGATAGACCCAGGACCCACACAAACTGAAGCAATCCCCCCATTCGCCAGATGCGCCGCATCAGAAAACCACGGAGCTCCCACACACGCAGAACTCGGCCAAGCACCCAGCATCCTCTGCACATACACATTACTCTCCTCCGTCTCCATAGGCGGATTTTCATGACTAGAAATTAGCGTCACAGGCAGCTTCATCTCCTCTATAAATGCCTCAGTCACCTCCCTTCCTCCACCCGCCTCCATCAATGAAGGAGTCATCCGTATATCGATCTCAGCCACCGCAGAATCCGGCACTATATTCGGCCTAGTACCACCATGCAGCGTCCCCACATTCAGCGTAGAATGCCCCAGCACAGCATGCGTATACGTCGCTAACCTGTTAGATAACTTACGGTTCATCATATCCAATGACCGCGCCAGTATCATAATCGCATTCTCACCCCGCTCAGGCTGAGATGAATGCGCAGCCTTACCCACCGCAGTCAGCGTCAACCATGAACAACCCTTCGTCACATTCACCACATTCAGCGAAGTAGGCTCCCCCGCAATCGCAAATTCATACTCACCACCATGATGCTTCACAAAATGCTTAGACCCCTGCTGGCTAGACTCCTCCCCCATAAACGCCACAAAATCCACCGCCACAGGCAACTCCGCCAGTAACTCCACATTCTCTAACAACGCCGTAATCATCGCCGCCATCGGCCCCTTCGTATCAGACGCCCCTCTACCGATAACTTTACCACCCACCAAATCCCCACAAAAAGGATCAAACTCCATCCCCGCAACCCCCACAGTATCCATATGCGGCCCTAACAAAATCCTCGGCCGCTCATCCACACCCTTCCCATCATAAGGAGCACGCGCTATCACATTCGGCCTTCCAGGAAGCACCTCCTCCTGCACCACATCGAATCCCCCATCTCCCAAATACTTCACCAGAAAATCAGCCATCCCCTGCTCATCCACCAGATCAGTCCCAGGAGCATTATCCGAGTTCACACTAGGGATACGAATAAGAGTTTGTAAGAGTTCTACCACCGTCAGCATCCACACACCATGCCCACACTTCACCCCTCTGTGAAGTCCATTCTTGAGCAAATAGCGAAACACGCTATCATACACACATGCAGGAAATCACCTTTCTAAACTGGGACCAGCCCCTCCTCACAAAACTCATCAACCACTTACTCGCACTTGGAGATGACGTAGTGAACAAAATCGTCATCGTCCCCACCGTCCAGTCCGGCAGACAACTCAGAAAGGCACTCGCAGAAGCAAGCATCGGCCTATCCCCACGCGTAGTCACACCAGAGATCCTCCTCCCTCTCAGAAACTCAGGAAACCGCGCAGCCACACTCACCGCATGGACCCACACCCTGCTAGAACTAGATCTAGAGGACACCCGTGGACTCTTCCCTAAAGACCCTCCAGAAGGAGTCATCCACAGCTTCCGCTGGGCATTCAACGTCGCCAAACAACTCTCAGAACTCCAACAAACACTACTAGACAACGGTAAAACATTCCAAGAAATCAGCCACAGAAGTATCGAATCAGAACGCTGGAAAGACCTCGCCAAACTAGACCAACGCGTCACCAAGACACTCCGTAAATGGCGTATCAATCAATCACAACAGATAGAACCCATCCCCACTGACAAGCAGATCATCATCGCCGGCGTCTGTGACATCTCACCACTAGCCATCACCAGACTAGAAAATCTGTTAGAAAACAACACCCCCATAGAAATCATCATCCACGCACCAGAAACCCACCGCACACACTTTGACTCATGGGGAAGACCACTCAGCGAATACTGGAACACCGCAGAACTACCACTCCCAAGCTGGAAAGAAAACGTAACCATAGCAGAGAACCCATCACTCGCAGCACAGCACATCGTCAAACAAATCTCTAACAACGACCTCATTCCACAACAGCTCACCCTCGGCCTATGTGACCGCGAAATGGCACTATCCATCCAGAAAGAATTCTCCTCAGCGGGCTGGAAAATCTATGACCCAGAAGGAGCCAGCGTCAGATCCAGCAGCCTCATACTCTTCATCACAGCACTCGGTGAATGGCTCACCAGAAACCCCGCCAACCCTAAACTCAGTAACCCCATCAGCGCATTCTCAACAATGATCCGCCTCCCAGAGATCGAAACATTTCTCCCACTAGACACCACCCGCTACATCCTCATCCGCGAGCTAGATAAATGCATAGAAAAAAGACTACCCCAGTACGCATCAGACCTCAACAACCACCTCCAAACCACATCATCAGACAACTACCCACACCTCAAAAGCACGCTCCAGCACTTCCTAACAGAAACTGAAAAAATGCTCAGCGGAAATAAAATCAAAGGCCTACGCGGATGGATCGCCAAGCTACTCAACCGCACCCACCCAGACATCGCATCCATTCTTGTAGACGACATCGCAGACATCCTAGACGCACTAGAAAGCATCGAAAAATACTCAGGAAAGAACGGCCTAGACATCACTCAAGCACTAGAAACCCTAACAGAAATAATCTCTAACAAAAAAAGTTACCAAGACTCCACTGGCAGCGTCAGCGACCTAAGAGGATGGATGGAACTCATCTACGAAGACGCACCAGAACTCTTCCTCATCGGCCTCCACGAAGGACACGTCCCAGAATTCAGCGGAGACGACCCCTTCCTCCCAGACTCATTCCGCCAGATGCTAGACATGGAAAGTGGAGACATCCACTACGCCCGTGACAGTTACCTCTTCCACAGCTTCATCCAGAGCAGAAACAATGTCCGCATAACCCTCAGTAAACTTAGCGAAACCAATGAACCAAAAACCCCATCACGCCTCCTCCTCCGCACCTCAGGTAAAGACCTCGCAGACCGAGTCCAGACCTTCTTCGGCCACCCTCAGTTAGAATCAAAGAACCCCAGCGCATGGCAACGCGACTGGCAACTCAACATCCCTGAGATAAACAACCCATACAGCATAGAAAACGAATCCGTTAGAGCCCTCTCCCCATCAGCCCTCAAAGATTACCTCCACTGCCCATTCCGCTTCTTCCTCAAGCGCATCGTAAACATGAAACGCTACGATGCCAACAAAACCGAAATGAACGCCCTAGACTTCGGCCTCCTAGTCCACGCCGTCGTCGAGAACTTCGGCAGAAATCAAGAACTACGCGACAGCACATCAGCCAAGGAAATCCAAAACTACTTTGACGACCTTCTAGAAAAAGAAATCTTCATCCGCTACGGAGCTAATCCCAACCTAGCCATCCGCATGCAGGCAGACATCGCCACCTCCAGACTACACAGACTAGCCACACTACAAGCACAAGAAGCTGCAGACGGATGGCGCATCATCGACGTAGAACTAGACATCGGAAATGACATCAACTGGGAAATCGACGGACACCCCATCAAAATGCAAATCGACCGAGTTGACAGACACACCCAAACCGGAGAAATCCGCGTCATGGACTACAAAACCTCCAGCAAAGCCAGCGACCCACTAAAAGCACACATCACAAATTTCAACCCAGACCAGAACCGCCCCATCTGCGGAGACCTCATCCCCAAAGCCCCTCGCGGCAGAACCGAGCGCACCTGGAATAACCTCCAACTCCCCATCTACGCCTGGTTCGCCCAGCAGCACTACAAAAGCTCAGACATCCCAACCATCGGCTACATCAACCTCCCTAACACCCTCTCAGACACAGCCTTCACAACCTGGG
>JALZVD010000321.1 GCA_023300205.1 Akkermansiaceae bacterium
CCCCTCGTCAAAAACGTATTATGCTTCAAAATCTCAGAGGCACCCATAAAGCTAGGCTTCCCATCGATAATCACACATGAATTCGGTGATAAACTCACCTCACAATCCGTGAAACCATACAGCGCATCACGACTCATCTCCGGGTCAGAACCAGCAGGCAAATGCACCAATATATCAGCCACAGCCGCAGTATTATCTTCGATCCGGGTAATCTTAATCTTCCCCTTCTCATTCGCATTCACAATGTTATCCATCAAACCACCCGTCGTAACTCCAAATGGCACCTCAGTGATCCGTAATAAACGCTTACTCTCAACATCGATCTTCGCACGCACCCGCACCTTACCACCACGGACTCCATCATTATAATTACTCGCATCCATCATTCCCCCAGTAGGAAAATCCGGGAGCAACTCAAATGGCTGCTTCCTCAAAACCGCAATACAAGCATCAATCACCTCAATAAAATTATGTGGCAATATCTTACACGCTAAGCCCACCGCGATACCCTCAACTCCCTGAGTCAGCAGCAAAGGAAATTTCATCGGCAAAGACACAGGCTCTTTATTACGACCATCATAACTCGACGTCCAGTCAGTCGTCTTAGGATCAAAAGTAACAGCATTTGCAAATGGTGTCAGACGTGCCTCAATATACCGCGGAGCCGCAGCACGGTCCCCAGTTAGCACATTCCCCCAGTTACCCTGAGTATCAATCATTAAATCCTTCTGCCCCAGCCACACCATCGCATCACCTATACTAGCATCACCATGAGGATGATATTTCATCGTATTACCAACCACATTCGCCACCTTATTGTAGCGCCCATCATCCATTTCATTCAATGAATGCAAGATACGTCGCTGCACAGGCTTCAGCCCATCATTCACATGTGGCACAGCCCTCTCCAAGATTACATAACTCGCATAATCCAGGAAATAATCTGAATACATATCCCGCAGTGTCGCTTCTGGTTTCTCTTCCTTACTCATAAATAATTACTTAGCTTTCATTAACTATCCTCTCTCAGCAAAAACAGTCAAGCACAGACTCCATCTTTCCCTCATCACAAGCCGTCAACCCTCAAACTTCACCACTAATCCTAGGATCAACTAGCTTTCTCCGTATTTGAGGTTTACTTCACCTCAAGACCTATACTATCTTATAAAGCATGAGACTATATTACTTCACCGTCGTTTTAACGTGTACACTTCTGACATCGATACCTTGCAAACTACATGCAGAAGAAAAAACAGAAAATAAAGCAGAAGAAAAAACAAAGACGAACAACAAACCTATCGCATCAAAACTCGTCGCTATCTCAGCAAATATTCGCCTTGAAGAAGAAGACAAAGACCTCCAGAGACTCTTTAACCACAGCTCAAATCCAGCCGCCAGACTCACCTTCCTAATACAGAGCAAGAACATCGTCCAAGTAATGGAAAAATCTGTAGTGATTAAAAAAAACAATGGCTGGAAATGCGGAGCCTTCCCTAAAATATCAGATACTGGAGATGCAGCATCTTTCGTTATCGAGAAAAAAGGAGACTTCGTAGGTAAAGCAAACGCCCTAAAGGTCACAGGAACCATCGAAATCCAGACCGGCACAAAACTGGTCCCAAAAAGCTTCACATTAATGAGCTATGACGAACCATTCCGAATGGATGACTTCATCTTCACGCTACTCGAAGATAAACTAAAAGTAGAGGGCAACCACAAGCTCATCAAAGAAATCAACGTAGTACTCAATGACGAAACACTTAAAAGCTTCGGCTCAAGCTGGTCAACTAATACCAAAACCTACAATTACAAAGGAATCGATAAAGGAGCAAAAATTACCTTTTCATACTGGGACGGCCTAGAGACCCAAAAAGTGAAATTCGCTAAAAAATAACTTCATTACCAACTAAGCCACAACACTCAAAATGCAACACCAAAGCTCCCCCGAACCCACTACTCCTGCGTCCTACGAGATCCCAAATCACGTTTGGACAGAGCAACTAGCCCCTGATTACCCAACTATCCATCTTGCTAACAGCTTCGGCACAGCAACACTAGCTCTTCACGGCGCACATGTCATAGACTACACGCCCAACAATCAAGAGCCCGTTCTCTTCACCAGCAAACAAGCCATCTTTAAAGAAGGCAAAGCGATCCGCGGTGGCATCCCCATTTGCTGGCCATGGTTTAACGCCCACCCCAGTGATAGTACACTCCCATCACACGGCTACGCCCGCACCCAGTTCTGGAACGTCTCAAGCTCTCAACATACCGCTCAGCAAACATCCATCACCCTAACACTCCAGACCGAGCAACTTCTAGCACAGCTAACAATCACACTCAGTGAAAGCCTAGAAATTTCCCTCAAGACCACAAACATCTCTGACCAAACACAAACCATCGGAGGTGCACTCCATTCCTACTTTAGAATTTCCGACATCCTCAACGCCACAGTAATCGGCCTAGATAAAACCAACTTCATCGACACTCTAACAGATACACCAGAAGCCCAGACTGGAGAAATCTCCATCACAGAAGAAACCGACCGCATCTACCAAGACACCACCGCGACAGTCCACATCTTCGACTCCAAATTAAATCGTAATATCTTCATCGACAAAACAGGCAGTAAATCCACAGTCGTATGGAATCCCTGGATCACAAAATCAGCCTCCATGGTAGACCTTGGTGACCAAGAATACAAAGAATTCATCTGTATCGAAGCCGCTAACGCACGCCAAGACGTCTACCAACTCACCCCCAGAGACTCCCACACTCTTAGCACCAAGATAACCTCTGTCTAACAAAAGATGACCCCCCTTGACTCCCCCTCCAGATTCCAAACCGTACTAACAAAATGGTTTAATTCAGAAGGCAAAACATACCCCTGGAGAGAAACTACCGACCCCTGGCACATCCTCATCTCTGAAGTCATGCTTCAGCAAACTCAGGTCGCTACCGTTTTAAATAAAAACTTCTTCACCAAATT
>JALZVD010000322.1 GCA_023300205.1 Akkermansiaceae bacterium
GTCAAAAGCGTCCCAGCAGTCCTCTCCTCGAACCGCAAACACGGCTTTGAAAACTACGCAGACTTCTACAGCGTCAACAGCGCAGAAGCCACCCAGATTCTGGCCAAGGCAGAAGACATCCTCCGTTACATGGCATACGGACCACTCAGCATCGCCAATCCAGAACAAATCACAGATAACCCTAAAACTTACAAAATAGAAGGCGACATCAGAGGACTCCCCTCAGCCATCGTATACAGCACAAAAACACTCCGCCCACTCACTCCCGTCTACGACCTAATGAAGCAACCGGAGATGACCGACGAGCGAATAACAGCAGCAGTAAACTACCTCTTTGAAGCCCTAACATTCCGCCCCCCAACACCAAAAGAAACCAGCGAATACCTAAAAATCACCAAAGAATCCATCTCCAAATTAGGTCAAGAAAACGGAGCCTTCCTCGGACTATCCGCCATCTTCCTAGATCGAGACGCCCTATTCCGCCCAGAACTAGCAGAAAATGGCACCCCAGACAAACACGGCCGCATCATGCTCCAAGACTGGGAACTAGGTTTAGCACTAAACCACGCACTACGCTACATCAAGCCAGACCAAAAACTCCGTGACGCCATCACCCAGGGACACATGCAAACTCGCCAAGACGTAGCCCGTGAGCTCACCCGCATGCTAGAAGACGACAGTATCCGTAAGCCACGCATCCTAAAATTCTTCCAAGACTACTTCGACCACGACCTAGCTGGATACATCTGCAAGGACACCAAGGCTCTTGCAGAAACTGGCATCAACAGCAAAGACACCTCCCACTTCCGAGCCATGTTTAACGCCAAGGCCAGTACAGACCGCCTCATCGAACTCATTCTAGCAGAAGATAAAAACGTCCTCAAAGAACTACTCACCACCCAAAAAATAGTCGCAGACAGCGCAGCCAGAACCTATTTCGGCAAACAACTTCCCACAGATGAGATAATCAGCCCAAAAGTAACATCAGAAATAAACGCTACCAAGATCAAGGAGCTAGAAGACATGATAGAAATACTAGAAGCTGAATTAAAAACTGATTTCAATAAAAAGAGAGCAACAAAACCCCTAGATCTCAAAAAGAAAGAACTAACCTCATTAAGAAAGAACTCCAGAAAACAAAGCAAAAAGAAAAATAACACACCCATAGCCATAGCCAATCTAAAAGGCCCAAAACTCTATGCCCGTGTCAGCCGCACCTCATTCGGCAAAGGTAGCATGAAACCAGATCGCTTCCTAACAACCGCCCCCGAAGGTCAGCGCCTCGGAATCCTCACCCACCCCTCCTGGCTAGTATCACACACAGATGCCATGGACAACCACGCCATTCATCGCGGCATCTGGATCCGCGAGCGCCTCCTAGGTGGAGGCATCCCAGACGTCCCCATCACCGTAGACGCACAACTACCAGACGAACCTAACAACACACTCCGCGAACGCATGCGAGTCACCCGCGAAAAACAATGCTATGTCTGCCACCATAAAATGGACCCACTAGGACTCCCATTCGAGATGTATAATCACGCCGGAGTCTTCCGCTCAACTGAGAAAAACAAACCAGTCATCACCACCGGAGAAATCATCGAATCAGGAGACCCCACCATAGACGGCCCAGTAACAGACGCACTAGACATGATCAAAAAACTAGCCGCAAGCGAACGCGTAGAACAAGTCTTCGTCCGCCACGCATTCCGCTTCTGGATGGGCCGCAACGAAACCATCCACGATGGCCCCATCATCCGAGATGCCGCAACAGCCTACCGCAACAGCAACGGCAGCATGAAAGCCCTCATCACCTCACTCCTAACATCAGACGCCTTCCTCTACCGCAAGAGAACCAAATAAACATAGAGCTAACTACCAAAGCCCATACTTCGCATACTGCAACGCATAAATCCCCATCAACAAGTTAGAAACCCCGTGCATCACAATACAAGCAGCTAAGCTCTTCGTCCACACCGCCAAGAAATACATCAGTGTCCCGTAAACTACAGCCCCCGCAAAATCCACAGGCTGGTGAATCAAAACAAATGCAACTGTAGTCACGGCAAAAGTCATCCAATGGAATTTACCAAAAGCCACCTTCCAATAATTACCATCCATCTTAAGGATAAAACGCATCAAAAACCCACGCCAGAAAATCTCCTCCACAAAAGCAACCACAACAGCAGCCCTAAGGAACCGAAAAATAGTCGTCATCCAAATCGCTGTAGGATTCGTCATATCATTCGTCTCAAACCCCTTCTCACGTGCATCAAAACCCAGATGCTTTAACCAACCTACAGTCTCCTCAGTATACCCCATCGTCGTATACAAATGCGTCGGCAAAATCCAGAACCCTATCCCTAAAGCTCCCATTAGCGCACCAATGATAATCCGCCTATCCCACTTAATATCATAATGCTTCCAGAAAAATACCAACATCCCACCACAGACAATCGTCTGTAACGGATAGAACCAATGCTCAGTCATTTGCCACCAAGCCGCATCCGGATGATCCCACTTTAACCCACTCTCATCAATAATAGACAACACCAAATTCAGCACCATAAAGGCAGCAAGTGGCACCACATGGGCATACGTCTTATCGTTCCTTATCTTAGCTAAATCCATATCAATATATTCCTATTAAAGAGACTTCAAAAATTGCTCCATCCTATCCATCGCCTCCACAATCTGCTCCATACTCGTAGCATAGCAACACCGCAAAAATCCCTCACCGCTCTCACCAAATGCATCACCCGGAACAGCGGCCACAGAAGTAAATTCCAGTAACTGCATCGCAAAATCCTTACTACTCAGACCAAACTTACGTATATCTGGAAACACATAAAATGCCCCCCCAGGAAGATGACAATCAATCCCCATCTCATGCAACCTACGCACCATATAATCGCGCCTTTGATGATAAGCCCTCTTCATCTCCTCCACCGCCTTAGCTCCATTCTCCAGTGCCTCAACAGCTGCCACCTGACTCGTCATTGGCGCACACAGCATAGAATACTGATGGATCTTCATCATCGCATCAATCAACGGAGCCGGAGCACAAGCATACCCCAGACGGAACCCCGTCATTGCAAACGCCTTTGAAAATCCATGCAAAAGCACACAACGCTCCTTCATCCCCGGCAGAGAAGCTATACTCGTATGCGGAACATCATCATAAATAAGCTCACTATAAATTTCATCCGTAAGCACAATCAAATCATGCTTGATACAAAGCTCTGCTATCTCCTCCAGATCCTTACGCGGAGCAATCGCACCTGTAGGGTTCGTCGGAAAGTTCAGCATCAACACTCTACTCTTAGGCGTGATCACCTTCGCTAAAGCAGACGCCTTCAGTGAAAATCCATCATCCTTCGTCGTCGCCACCGGCACCGCCACACCATGCGCCATCACAATACTAGGACTATAAGAAACATAACAAGGCTCATGATAGATCACCTCATCACCAGGATTAATCAGCGCTCGTAACGCCAGATCAATAGCCTCACTCACCCCCACAGTAACAATTACCTCATCACCAGCAGCATAATTCACATGGAAAAAATCCTCCACATACTCAGCAATAAGCCTACGCAGCTTCACCAAACCCAAATTAGAAGTATAGCTCGTCTGTCCCTTCTCTAAAGAATAAATAGCAGCCTCGCGGATATGCCATGGAGTCGCAAAGTCAGGCTCACCCACTCCCAGAGAAATCACATCGTCCCTCCCCTGCACCAGCTCAAAGAAATCACGAATTCCAGACCTAGGAACCGCTCCCACCTGCGTGGATATTTTTTTACTATAGTCCATTGAATGCATCAATTAAGGAGCAACAGAAAGTCTGCCCTCAGGTTCCTCTACCTCATAAACAAAACCATTCTGCTTATAAGTCTTCAGCTTAAAATGAGTCGCAGTAGAGATCACCCCCTCAAGCGTGCTCAACTTCTGAGATACAAACTTAGCCACCTCTCGCAGATCCGCTCCCACCACCACAACATGTAAATCATAACCACCACTAATCAGATAGCATGACTCCACCTGGTCAAATTTCGCAATCCGCATCGCCAACCTGTCAAACCCTCCATCACGCTCAGGAGTCAACCTCACCTCAATAAATGCCGCCACACCAGTATTACCAGATAGATCAGGATCAATCACCGTCTGGTATCCTAAAATAGTCCCATTCGCCTCAAAGCCAGCAATCTTCGCTGCCACCTCCGCCTCGCTAAGAGACAACAGATCCGCAAGTTCCTGATGAGTATACCTCGCCTTCTGAGCGAGCAATGTAAGTAGTGGGTCAATAGCCATGGGAGTGACTTATAGTAAAATGTTTCAACTGTTAAGTTCTAAGTTTAAAGATTAACCACCCTTCATCGAACTTGGCTCAATAATAAGTAACAAATCTTATCACTCTTTAAACCTGCAACGCTGTAATAATAGCCTGTCCCATCTCAGCAGTAGTCGCCTTCGTCTCACCATTCTCCCCAGTATAAAGATCACCAGTTCTCATCCCAGAAGCAATCGCCGCATTCACAGCAGCATCAATAGCATCCGCTGCTGCTGCCTCACCCAGTGAATAACGTAACAACATAGAAACAGAAAGTATCTGCGCAATAGGATTCGCAATCCCCTGACCAGCGATATCCGGTGCAGAACCTCCAGATGGCTCATACATTCCATAATAAAGACCACTAGCATTCTTCTTACCCAGACTCGCACTAGGAAGCATCCCTAGTGATCCAGAAATCATCGCCATTTCATCAGATAGAATATCGCCAAACAAATTCCCAGTCACCATCACATCAAAACTATCCGGCTTCTTCACTAGCTGCATCGCAGCATTATCCACATACATATGACTAAGTTCTACCTCTGGGAACTCCTTGCTCACCTCGATACAAGTCTCTCTCCATAGGATCGATGTCTGTAGCACGTTAGCCTTATCCACTGAAACCAGTCTCTTATCACGCCCCATCGCAGCCGTAAACGCCACACGGCAGATACGCTCAATCTCACTCTTACTATAAATCATCGTATCGTAAGCAACAACCTCCCCATTCTCTTCTTTTCTACCCTTGGGCTGACCAAAGTAAATTCCACCCGTTAACTCACGAACACAAAGAATATCGAACCCATTCGGCATGATCTCATCTTTCACCGGTGATGCGTGACGAAGATTGGGTAAGCATGATCCAGGTCGGAGATTAGCAAATAAACCAAAGTGCTTTCTGATCGGAAGCAAGGCTCCACGCTCAGGTTGCTCATCTGGCTCTAAATTCTCCCACTTAGGTCCACCTACAGAACCAAACAAAATAGCGTCCGCCACTTCACAAGACTTCAAAGTCTCCTCCGGAAGCGGTGATCCCACCGCATCAATAGCAGCTCCTCCCACAAGACACTTCTCCCTCTCAACCGTGAAGCCAAACTTAGCACAAGCCACATCCAGCACGCTCAACGCCTGGATCATCACCTCTGGACCTATCCCATCTCCTGGGAGAACTGCTATCTTATAACTACGTGCTGTGCTAGACATGCCTACGACTAGCACTACTTCACTAAATTGAGAATCATTTTTACAAGAAAATCACGCCATAAAAAAAGAGCACCCTTTAAAAGGATACTCTCATTTTATAAAATATTGACCTGAGATCTACGGAATAGAACTTATGCGCCAGTGGGTCTTGTAGACTTAGCTGCTTTTTCAGCCGCTCTCTCAGCTGCCTTAGCTGCTGCTGTTGCGTCCTGTGTAGGACTCGTATATTTAAAGCGCTGCTTTTTGCGCTTAGATGCAGAACGGAGCTTACGCTTCGCACGCTCTACAGGTGTCTCGAATGCACGACGACGACGCATTTCCTCAAGAATACCTTCGTTGTCTAATAAAGTCTTCATGCGCTTAAGTGCGCGGTCTACTGTCTCTCCTTTGTTTACTGATACTCCTCTTAATGACATAGTCTATAAATGTGGTTGTTATTTAGTCCGATTGATTTCAGGTCGGGCGCGGAAGCTACGCATTTTTACATATGAAGTCAAGCACCAGAAATGAGAAAATGTACTTTTCTTAACCACCTAACCTACCTCACAAAAATACAACAAATTTCACACATTTCTACATTGCAAGAAAAGAAGAAATGAGCAGAATGACCACACTAAATCATTATTATGGTAGAAGAACGCTACGAGATACGAGGAAAAATAGGACAAGGTGGAGTGGGCGCAGTATATAAAGCATATGACACTCAGCTCCGTCGTGAAGTAGCCATTAAGCGAGTCTTAGCGGATGAATTAGATGAAAATAACGAAAATGCTACCAACAATCTCCTCCAAGAAGCAACAGCACTCTCATCCGTCCAGCACCCTCATATCTGCACCGTTTATGATGCAGGAGTTGATGATGACGGCCCATTCGTAGTAATGGAACTCATCAACGGTAAAACTCTAGATGAAATGGTCGAGCGCGGCACCCTCACCTATGAAGACTTCCGTGAAGTCGCCATTCAGTCTCAAGAAGCCATGATCGCAGCGCAAGAGCTCAACCTCGTGCACCGTGACCTCAAGCCCAGTAACGTAATGGTTAGCTGGTTACCTTCTGGTAGATTCCAGATCAAACTCGTTGACTTCGGTCTCGCTAAATTTTCCTCCAAACCATCACTCCAGACCATCGACCACGGAGACTCAGTATTTGGATCCATCTTCTTTATGGCTCCAGAGCAGTTTGAGCGCACCGCTCTCGATCAGCGCACAGACATGTACTCCCTAGGATCCATGTTCTATTATTCACTCACTGGTAAATACCCCTTTGATGGAGACACCGCTCCCCAAGTAATGGCTAGCCATCTACAAAATACCGTCATACCACTGCAGCAAGTCCGTCCGGACCTCCCTATCTGGCTCAGCGAATGGGTCATGTGGCATATCCAGAAAGACATGGATCAACGTCCTCCTTCAGCCAAAACAGCTCTCGAGAAATTCCTAGCAGATGAAATACTAGCCTCTCAAGGCGGCATGGGACAGACCCAGCAAATGATCACCCCCACCGTCCCTCTTCTAAGAAAAAACACCACCGGAGTAGTCGCTACTCAACCAGCAGGAAACATCACCAGCCCTATCAACCCCCTAGCCACATCTGCCGCATTATCTAACACACCTGTTGGCACAAGCACAGCTCCACAGCCCATCCTCTCGCCTAATGGCATACCAAGCACCTCCACAGCTCCTGTCGCCATTAAGCCAGCTGGAGCACTAAGACCAGCTCCAGTAACTTCAGCCACTACTTCCCAAGCAGCTCCAGCAGACGCGCCACCAACAGACCCACCCTTCTCATACTCACCCCCTAAGAAGCAAAATAAAACGATGATCATCGTCATCGCTTCTATGCTCATTGTTGCCATCGCCATAATGAGCATCCTACTCTTAAGCGCAAACAAGGAAAATGAACATCAAGAAACCTATTCAAGACTCATCAAAAACGTTGAAGCCAAATTCCACGCAGATGAGCCCCTACCTGTCACCAAGGATGAACTAGACAACATTCTCACCTCCATGACCATGCCTTCCATCAAGGACAAAACAGGTGGTTATTACGCCCTAACTATCGCTGAATCAAAAAATGGAAACTTCTCCCCAACCCTAGAAACAGCCAAGTTCATCAACGTTTCAGGAAAAAATCTGCAAGATGAATCAATCCGCCAGCTCTTGCGCGGCATTGCTCGTAATCCTAACCACGATCCAGAAGCACATAAAGTCATCCTAAAATACGCACTCAAACACCCTAATAAACAACACTCCGCTGATGCCATTCTCAAAATGAAAGATCTAGCCGATGACAGCTATCTAGATGACCTCCTTGCCATTTACGACAAGACGGATCAGATTGCCACCAGAACCAGCTGCGCCCAAACAATAGCTGAAATCATCAAACGCTCTAAAACCAAAAGCAGCATCTCAGCCAACATCATTGACAGATACAATAACGCTTCAGATGGAGACCAGAAACTAGCCTACCTAAGGCTCCTCGGAACCACGGGCTCTGAAGAAGCGGAAGACATCCTCTACCAAGCTCTTCAAGGAGATGACCTTAAATTAAAAATATCCGCATCGAAAGGACTTTCTACCAGCCCCAACCTCAAGCCTTTCGAAGCCATGCTTGCCGTCTACGCCAACGAAAAAACTGAATCCAGTAACCGAAAGTTCCGCGACAATATTATCACACTCCTAGAATCAAACTCAAAGGCTCCTGATGACAAGAA
Source organism: Akkermansiaceae bacterium (assembly GCA_023300205.1). GTDB lineage: Bacteria > Verrucomicrobiota > Verrucomicrobiia > Verrucomicrobiales > Akkermansiaceae > Rubritalea. The sequence goes on from JALZVD010000322.1 coordinate 8,250, forward strand.
AATCGAAATGTGGACCAAATTCATCGAACAATCTCCTACGGTGAAAAGTCAGCAAAAAGTCATTGGCAGAGTCACAGGAGAAAAATCACCCTGGGCAACCAAACTCCTCAAGAAGATTTTTGCAGATCCTAAATACAGTAGCCAGATCAAGGAACACATTAAGAAAAGACTCGAAGAGTGGTCCAAGTAGAAGGCCAAAATCCAACTTAATTACCAAATAATTTACAAATCAGCACTTTACCATTGTCAACCCTACCCTAAATAGTACAAATTACATTAGATATGAAGAAAATCCTAATCACCGCTATCGCACTTCTCACCACATTGACATGCTCAATGGCAGACATCCAGGCTCCTCCTGGATCAACCTACACATCCACACGTAAACTCGGAAGAGCTATTAGTAACATCCTTTATGGCGTTACTGAAATCCCCGAGCAAATCGTTCGTAAGAACAAGCAATACGGAAGTAAAGCTGGTTGGACATACGGAGCTGTTGACGGCACACGTAGAGCATTTAGCCGCATCGGTTATGGTTTCTATGAGCTATTCACATTCCGTTGCCCTACATACCACGGCACGTTCAAGCCACCTTATGAAAAATGTGGTACTGACGCAAACATCCACATGAATGTCCACGACGGTTTGTCTGAATTCCCACCACAACTTGGTGCTGAAAGTTACTACCACTCCAGATCTCAGCAATACTAAGTCTCTCGGTAGCACATAATTCATACAATTTATTTAAGCACTCTTGCGAAAGCAGAGTGTTTTTTTTATGCCTCCCCATCCATCTAACACCACCATAATACCCCAAATCCCAATTACTAGACTAGACATTCTAGAGAATTAATACACATTCTATTTCGTCAACGCCGTGCTTAATACGGCCTATAACCACAACAAATAAAAATGAACACCAAACAACTACTCATGTCTGCAGCCATAGGAACTGCAGCTATCTTTGGTCTTAACTCATGCGGAGATAAGAATGAATCAGAAACTAACTCAGCAAATACTGAAAAAGTCCTCATCATCTCAGCTATTCCAGATGAGAAAATCTCAGACCAACAAATCAAATATCAAGCTCTTGCAGACTACCTTGCTAAAGAACTAGAAATTAACGTCAAATTCAGCATCTCAAAAAACTACGATGCTGCTGTAACCCGTTTCGCAAATGACGAAGTCCAACTCGTATGGTTCGGCGGTCTCACTGGTGTCCAAGCTCGTAACAAAGTCCCAGGAGCAGAAGCCATCGCTCAAGGAATTGCTGACCCTAACTACAAATCTTATTTCATCGCTAACAAAAGCACTGGCCTAGAAAAATCTGCAGAATTCCCAACAGCAATCGCAGACATGACATTCACATTTGGTAGCACCAAGTCAACATCTGGCAGACTCATGCCCACTTGGTTCATCAAACAAGAAACAGGGAAAACTCCTGATGAATTTTTCACAAAAGGTGTCCAATTCCGCTCATCTGGCAGCCACGTTGCCACTGCTGAAGTCGTTCAAGCTGGCTCCGTCCAAGTAGGAGCACTCAGCTACAAAACCTATGACAAAATGGTAGCGAACGGAGATATCGACCCTGAAGTTTGCAAGATCATCTGGGAGACCCCTCCTTATGCTGATTACAACTTCTCCGCTAACCCATCACTCAATGAAACATTTGGTGAAGGATTCGTCGCTAAACTACAAACTGCACTCATTAAATGCAAAGACGAGAACGCACTCGGCGCCATCAACCGTAAAGGAATCATCAGCGCTAAAAACTCAGACTTTGATGGTATTGTAAAAGTTGCCAAAGAATTAGGCTTCGTCAAATAGTCGATCCCAGTATAAATCTATCAGCATCCTTTGAGCTCATCACTCAAAGGATGTTTTTCTATGGCTAAGTTATTTCAACTCCACAATCTATCCAAAAGCTTTGGCTCCACCTCAGCCATTGACAAGGTAAATCTAGACATTGAAACAGGTGAGATCATTGCTCTCATCGGCTCATCAGGCAGCGGTAAAACCACCCTTCTCAAGCTACTGAACGGCCAACACTTAGCAGATAAAAACGGAGACGTATCCATCTCCAACACCCCCATAAAACAACTCACCAACACACAACTCCGCAAAGCCAGAAGCTCCATTGCATACATCCCCCAAGACCTTGGAATCGTCAAGAACCTCAAAGTCTTCCAAAATATTTTCCTAGGAAAAGTAGGCCGTATCAGCACTCCATCCATGCTCTGGAGATTCCTATTCCCCCCTAAATCAGAGATTCTCAAAATCCATCAACTTCTCGAAAGAACAGGGATCGAAAAAAAACTCTACAGCGTCACCTCCACTCTATCAGGTGGCCAACAACAACGAGTCGCCATCGCCAGAGCCCTCTACCAAGGCGCTCACACCATCCTAGCAGATGAACCCATCTCATCAGTTGACCCCGCAAGAGCAAACAGCCTCATCCAGCTTCTCATCGATATCAGCCGTGAAAATAACCTCACCCTGATCATGTCCATTCATAACATCGAGCTAGCACAAAAATTCTTCCCCCGCCTCATCGGGCTCAAGCACGGAAAAATCATTCTGGATCAATCAAAGGTAACTCCCGCAGAACTAGAAAACCTCTACCAACTCAACGAAGAACAACTCACGCAGTAATTCGATGAGACAACTATACACACAGCAAGATCAAGATTCACAAACATGGAGAAAGCGTACCTTCATCCTCTCCATCATCATCATTCTCGTATTCTGTCTCTACGCTCTTGGACTCGCCTGGAAAGACTTCCTCCCATCAGAAAATGGCTACAAAGTCTTCAGAAACTTTGCCGCTGCAGCATTCTCTCCAGCCACAGACTACGCGCCAGACTCAGGCATCCCAGAAACAGCCCCTCCATACCACCATAAAATTCTCACATCCCTCTGGCTCACTCTACAGTATGCTACATGCGCCATTAGTATCGCACTCATCATAGGCATCACTCTCGGCTTCTTATGCACAAAATCATGGTGGCCAAAGGCTAATCCCTCCATACTCATACGCACCACTCTTACCATTACCCATCGATGCGCTCGCTCCATCATCATCTTTGGCAGATCCATTCATGAACTACTCTGGGCATTACTATTCATCACAGCCCTAGGAACCTCACCCTTTGCCGCTATTATGGCTCTGGCTATCCCATACGGTTGCACACTGGCAAAAGTCTTCTCTGAAATCATCGATGAGCAAGACACTAGCAATAGCCTCTGTCTCTCAGCCCACGGCGCTCCATCACTTAGCTCCTGGATCTTTGGTCGATTGCCTACCTCCATCCCAGACCTCCTCAGCTACGCCCTCTACCGCTACGAATGCGCCATCCGCTCAGCAGCTATACTAGGCTTTGTGGGCATCACCACCATAGGCTACCATATAGAAACCGCCTTTGCAGACGGAAACTATAATGAAGTCTGGACCCTCCTCTACAGCCTTCTCATTCTACTCATCATCATAGAAAGGCTCAGCAGCTATGTGAGAGGCAGACTCAATACCCCTTCACTACCAAAAAAGATAAACCCTCTCTCCTCACCGCAATCCAGAGAACAAAGCATAAACTACCTACGCAGACAGGTAAAAAAACAATACTCCTTATCCATCATTACCATCGGGTTCTCTATCCTCATTGTCATCGCATGGAACACCGGTGAACCCATGTTCTCAAATCTCAGTAGCGCTCAAAGAGCCGTCAACCTAGAAAGATTCCTCACAAAAGAAATCACCCCCTACCCAGTACAACAATCTGGAAACTGGGCAGACGCCATCCCATGGGCCAAACAACTCATTCTAGACAAAGGCCTAGATGCCCTGCTCAAAACTCTCTACATCGCAACCTCCGCCATCATTATCGCCTTTCTCATAGGCCTCATCAGCTTACCCCTCAGCTCCAACTCACTTAACTCAGCTCACTATTCCGGAATATCCCTCGGTCTCTCAAGAATACAACGAATCACTAAGAAATTCAACTCACTGGCAACCAAATCCATACTCATTATCACCCGCTCTATGCCAGAGTTCCTTCTCGCCTTTTTACTACTTCAAATCCTCGGCTCCACCGCCTGGCCACTCATCGTAGGTCTCGCCCTTCATAATTACGGCATCATCGGCAGACTAGGTTCCGAAATCATCGATAACGCAGACCCCAACAACCAAAAAGTAGCCATCACTCATGGAGCAAACACCAGCCAAGTATACCTCTTCACCCTACTCCCCTCCATCTTCAACCGCCTCCTCCTCTACTTCTTCTACCGCTGGGAAACCTGTATCCGAGACGCCACCGTAATGGGAATGCTAGGCATCAGCTCACTCGGATTCCTCATTGTCGACTCATCAGCAAGAGACAACCGTGACGAAATGTTCTTCTACATCCTGCTCGGCGCCTGCCTAGTAATGATCGGAGACATCGTCTCAGACATCATCAGATCTCGGCTAAGATCTACTTAGCCACTTCCTGCAACTTGCGCAACCTCTCCAGAGCAGCACCACTATCGATCAACTCACCAGCTTTCAACACCCCTGCATTCAGATCATCAACCAAGCCTGCACACGCTAAACCTGCCCCAGCATTGAGTAACACCATATCCCTCTTCGGCCCCCTCTCTTCTCCAGAAAGAATCGCCTCTAGAATCTCTGCATTCACCTCCGCATCACCTCCCACCAGATCTGAAACCACACACTGATCCAGCCCCACATCACCAGGCATTACTGACTCATCCACTAGATCCTGATACACCCCAGACTTATAAATATGAGACTCTCCCATCAGACTAAGCTCATCCACCAACCCTCCCTCAGCAGTCTTACCTAGAACAACCCAAGCACTATCACGGCCTAAACGCTGAAGTATATCCGCATACACCTGAGACAACCCCTCATTACAAATTCCTACTAGTTGGCACTCGGGCTTAGCCGGATTCAACAAAGGCCCCACGAGATTGAAAATCGTTCGGACCCCCTCATCCGCTAATATCTTCCTTACCGGGCCTATCACCTTAAATGCCGGATGATACGCAGGCGCATACATAAATCCCACACCAGCTGTGCTCAAACACTCACGAAACCTCTCTTTAGAAATCTCCAAATTAACCCCAAGTGCCTCTAACACATCCGCACCTCCACTCTTAGAAGTAATCCCTCGGTTGCCATGCTTCACAACCACCGCTCCACCCGCAGCAATCACAAACATACTTGTTGTAGAAACATTGAATAAATCCAACTTATCTCCACCCGTGCCACAAACATCGATCGTCGGACCATCAAACCGCATCTTATCCAGCTCAGGATCAACAGCTCGCTCCAGACACGCTTGCACAAAATAAGTGATTTCAGCAGAAGTCTCCCCCTTCTCAGTAAGATTACGTAAGAAATTTGCCTTCTTATCATTACAGATAGATTCATCTAACAGCATCTCTACTGCAACATGCACTTCTCTCTCACTAAGTTCCTTACCCTCTTCTAAATGTTTACTTAACGTGTCCATTGCACCTCATATAATAACAACACTATCCACTAAAACACCAGTACTTTAGTTCCTCTCCTTTAGAAATGTCAGATAATTTTAGACTTCTAACTGGACGTATCGATATTCATCATTACATTAACTTTCATGAAATCTTGTCTCGCTATGATCATTATCCTACTTCTCTGCGCCGGTGTGATCGGCACAGTAGCCGTAATGTATTTTGCTAGCTCAAGCACAGAAATTGAAAGCTCCTAGCAATAGCTTTCATAAGCCTCAAATCTAAAACAGATCAGGCCACTTATTCTCTTCATTCTGATAAAGAGAGCATTCTCCTCACTGCTTAACTTGACCTCTCTGGCATTCTCTCACATAATTAGTTTATCAATCATGCTTAAACTAATATCCATCTTGAAGCTTACCACCCTTTGCTGCCTTTCCCCTCTCCACGCGCAGGAATCCTCTTCGGCAGAAGAAATACCCGCGTCTCCAAAT
>JALZVD010000323.1 GCA_023300205.1 Akkermansiaceae bacterium
GAGTTACCTCAAGGCTGTGAACTAACCGATGTCTTTCCTTGGCGTTTCTTTCGCGGCTTGTCCGTCTTGGTGCGACCTCTCGTTGAGGTTTCAAAGTCTCCACGTGAGTTTGCTATTTCAGCGACTCATTTAGAGAGATGGAGAACATACCTTGTCCGATCAATCTGTAACGGCGAGCTACCTGACCGCATATTTGAATCTTCAGAAATGAAATCATACTTGGGCGCTGTCGCTCAAAAGGAAGGGAAGGAATTCGAAAAGAATGTGACCAGAGAACTAGTCGAGTTAGGGCTAAATGCTCGTCAGGGGGTCAAAATGCGCGAACTTGGGAAGAAGGATGCCGACCCTAGTAATGACGTTGACGTTATTGCCTGGGACCAATCTTCCAAATTCGTCTTCATGATAGAATGCAAAAACCTCAAGAGAGCTTTGACAGTTGCACAAGCCATTCAGCAATTGGAAGATTTTCGCGGAGATCCTGCTAATCCGAAAGATTATCTGACAAAACACTTTAACCGCGTGGACTGGCTTCGCGAAAACCCAGCGAAAGTAAGTCAGATCACAGGAATCCCGAGCAATGAAATTCGCTGGAAGCCTCTTCTTATTACCAGTGGACGCGTCCCAATGTCCTACCGAGACTCAATCAATCTCAAAAAGGAGGACGTCTGGCCGTTTGCTGAAATTAAAGAAAAGCTCAAATCACAGGCCGGCTAGACGTAAAAAAGAACGCTGGGGACAAAACGAGCCAATTCCGGAGTTCGTCGAGGTTCGCCGTCTCCCGCGCGGCATCCCAGAGAAAAACCTAAAATAGAGAGGAGAGCCATGCCCACTACACAGCTTCTCACTAGCCACTCCCCTTCCATGACTCCATCATCCTCTTCACCTCCCAATGCTCATATTCTACAACACCGACGACGGTAAAAGCGCCATCCAGCTTCGCGCCCAACAGCTCGCTTTTCCTAGGATCGAAGACCATTGTCTCTTCAATCTTCTCAACAACCAAAAGCAAAACCAAGAACTCGCCGCCCTCCGCGACTGGCTTCTCCCCATGCTCATGAACAGCCAGGTCACGGGCCAGTAACTTTCAGGACATCTCCTTGACCAGCCTCCCCCGAATTGTTGACCTCTTGTCATGGCGGAATGTCCTATTTTCATAGCTCTCAAGAAGGGACAAAAATTTACTTACAATCATCTCCGCACCGAAGCAGATGCTGTTTCCGCCTTTCGTAAGTGGTGGTGGGAACAGGCGGACCGGTCAAAGATCACGCGGCCAGAAATCATCGAAGACAGTGACCCCATCCTCACCAAAACCTCCGAGAAGAAGACTGTCGATACTCTGAGCGACGACTTCATGTTTCCACCTCCCCTTCTCCATTTGCTCAAATCGGGAGCCTTGCCTTTAGGAGATAGCATTGATCGAAACAAATTTCGCCAAGCCATCGCAGATCAACTTGCCCTGAAAGGACTGGAGCAGGAAAACCCTATCGCGACTTTTACGGGCGGTGGTTACGGAGCAGGAAAGACCAACACCCTCCAGTTCTTAGCCAAGCTAGGAAAAGCCCCCGGAGGCCTAACCGTGAATGCCCTGCAAGGAGTGGACTACTGCAAGCAGCTCATCCCCGAGTTCAACCAACTCCGCATGGTCGGAGACGGCCGCGCCAGTGAGATCACACAGGATGAATCCCGCCTCATCTCAGACATGCTCTTCGCGCAGCTCACTCACGAGAGACTCAGCTTTGGCTGGGACTCCTCCATGTCCAATCTTAAGCCCACTTTAAAGAAGATCCGGCATGCCCAGAAAAAGGGCTACCGCGTCCATCTCCACGCCGTTCTCACCGAGATCGAGGTCGCAGTCTCTCGCGCCATGCAGCGGGCTAAAGACACGCGCCGTTTCCCACCCCCAGCCTACCTCAGATCATCTCACGAATCCTTTCACCAGAATCTCCCAAAATTCCTTGAGGTCGCGGATTCCGTAATGATTCTCGAAAACACTCAGGATAAAACAGACAGCGGACCAAGACTCTTAGCGCACCGCGACTTAGGGAAAAAAGATCTTACCGTAACAGATCCAATCCTTCTTTCTCGTTATATTACACCGTGATAGTTAACCAATGCTTATAGCCGTCACCCTTAACCACTTGACTTGTCACCATCCTCGACCACGTTGATCACGTAATCTTTTACAAATATGTCCGAAGAAAACACATCCCAAACAGCACCCAACTTGTGCGATGTTCTGGGTGTTGAAGCAGGAGAATTCTCCCGTTTCCTCAACCAGAAAGAAGAAGCTCTCGAAACTGCCGATCAGGCATCCGAGAAGCGCGTGAAAGACGCGCTCCTTTCCGAATTGGTCTGGCCACAATAAATCAGTTCCTCCTTCTGGTGATTTCCCAAATCTCTTTTCCCCTAAATGCACTCGGTTCCGACTGAGTGCATTTTTTTATCGCGATCGAACCTTTTAGACTGAGATCTTAAAATTCACCCACCCCAAAAAAGCGAAAAGCCCCAGCGATACTCACCGAGGCTACGACGCCGACCAGGTTCTCCCAATCCACTTGCCCAACGTTTAGGCAAAGCCCCTCTCAGAGGCAATCCCGAAGTGATCCAACCTATTAAATCACGAAGCGCAAAAACATCCACAAAGACCAAGAACTCACCTGAGAGGGAACTACCGAGGATTCCTCGGTAGTTCGAAAAGAGTGCTCCCGCGAAGCTCGCCGCCCTCTCACTCTCCCGATTCCCCAAGCCTAATTCACATGCCCCTCATCCCATCCACCTACCGCGCCCCCTTCGGACTCCGAGGAGGACATCGCACCACGATCTACCCCACTCT
>JALZVD010000324.1 GCA_023300205.1 Akkermansiaceae bacterium
GGGCGATGGCGTCCACCTCAGCCAGGCAGGAAACCAAATCTGGATCGGGGAACTGAGGAAACAGCTGAGCACCATAGATTGATCAGCCCCCCCCGATTCAGCGCCTGCTTGCCTCGCCCCACTCCGCCATAAAATCATTACAGTATAAGGGATTGAGGCTCATTTTACCTGCGCTATGCTCGGCATACTTTTTTTCAGAGCCTTTGCAGATAAGCGGCGAGGGCGCCACGGTTCCTTTTCGGAGAGGTTGGCTATTCGTGCCGGGTCACGAGGGGAGTCTGATTTTTTAAAAGGTGACGTCGCTCTGTCTGTAGGACTTTCATCTTACGAAGGAGATCTTTAGCTTGTTCGTAGGCAGCTTTGGCGGAGTGGTAGCGCGTAACTGGTGAGTTGAGTTTACTCGAAGCTCCTCGTCTGAGCGCTGTATCCTCGATGTTTTGAACCTGTTGATCAATTAACTCGATGCGTTTTTTGAGTTCATTGGCTAGGCTTTCCGTATTTTCTAGAACTTGATTAGCTTGTTTTTTAAGGGCCGCAACAGAGGGGTGATGAGAGCCAAGACCTTGAGAGGTAAGGTCATCAATCTTACGATGAAGAGCTAGATACTCTTCATACATGACTTCGACCTGATTTTCGGGGAGATGTATCCCCATTTGAAAATCTGGTGTCCAAGAGATTAGTTTTTCAAGCAGGATTCCAGCCTCGTCGCGCTCGCCTTTGAGTTGTTCCAGTGTCTTCTCAACCAGTCGATACATCCCTTCTTCCGTCTGGAACGATGGACCGGAGCCTCGTTCGAAATCATAGGGGACTCCCCACTTCTTAAGTTCTGATTTTGTTGCTAAGACCACGGCCTCCTGTCTTGCAAGTTCGGTATCAAGAGCCTCGAGAACTGATTGCGCGCGCTCTTTCTGAGTCCTATTTTTGCGATCAATGTAGCATTCAGTAACTGCATTTACGATGTCGTTAGCGTCTTCTTGAAGATCGCTTTGCACCTTGAATTTGATGAAATCAGTTCCCCTGATTGGCTCGGATGAAACCATTGGCCGAAGCCTTTCCAGAGCCTCCTCAGCGCTGATATTCCAACGAAGATCGAGAGCAATGACCTCAATTGCAGCAAGAAGAGCGGGGTCAGTGGTAGGTGTCTCAAATTCGCTCTCCATGTAGCCTCTAGCCATCATTCGATTTCCGTCTGAGTCCGTAAGGTTGGGCGCAATCGAGATCTGAGCCGAATGAACCTGAACCACCGCCGTCGCCTCATACTTATATCCCCAGAACCCGCCGGGGCTAGCCATGCGGAATCCCGCAAGGGCGATGAGGGAAACGATGGCGAGAATTGCGAAGAAGGATTTCATGGAAGGAGTTTTTTTGCTGAGTCGTGCGATGCGTGTTGGGTGAGAAAGGAGTCGTGGCGCCCTCGCCGCTTCGGTTCGCGTGCTCCAGAGCCTTTGTAGATAAGCGGCGAGGGCGCCACGGCTCCTTTTCGGAGAGGCTGGCGCTACTCGTGGCGCGTCACTGCTTGGCGTGGCATGTTGAGGAGCACACGCTGCTCTTGCTGCTGGATTTTCATTTCACGAAGGAGATCTAGAGCTTTCTCATATTGGTCTTTGGCGGTGCTGTAGTGGTCGAAAGGGCCTGGCGGAGCTCCCATTCCTGTTATCCGTTTTTTGAGAATTGTTGCCTCCATTCGTTCTACTTGACGGTCTATCAGATTGATTCGGGTATTCAGGACGTCTCTGAGAGAAACGAGGGCGCTTTCTGCATCTTCCATTAATTCGGAGGCTTGAGTCGTAAGAGCTGCTCGTTCCTGATGATCTGAGACATGCCCTTGCTTCTCGAGCTCAGTATCTTTTCTCAGAGTCTCTAGATATTGAGTGTAAAAGACGGCGACTTGATTTTCGGGTAACTCCAGTCCGGCAGCAGTTGGGATGAGCTCCTCTTTTTCTGTCTCAACGAGCTTAGAGATTTGGATCTTAAGCCGATCACGGTTCTGCAGGAGTTGATCTAACCTCTCATGCGCATGCCGATGCATTTTTCCTTCCGTCATTCCGCCGGAAGAAGAGCGCCCGTCGAAGTAGGGGATTCCGTAACTTTGAATGAGTTTTGTGAGTGCAACTTGTTTCTCTTTTACGATGTCTGCATACTTTGCCAGTTCCTCATCAAGAGCCTCGATGGCTCTTTCGGCGCGTTTCGTTTCAATGGTGTTTCTATGAGCGATGTAGCTTTCAGCGACCGCGTTGACGATGTCGTGAGCGTCTTCCTGGTTGTGGCTCCGTGCCTTGATTTCGATGAAGTCTGTTCCGCGACGAGGCTCGGTAGAAACTAGTGGCTGGATGTTTACCAAAGCTTCTTCAGGGCTCTGATCCCAGCGGATATCGAGAGCGATTGCTTGAATTGCCGCAGAGAGCACCGCGTCAGAGGTGATTGTTTCGAATTCATTCTCCATGTAGTTACGCGTCATCATTTGTGGGGCATCCGAGCCCGTGGAGGGCAGGGAGAGCACTGAAGGATGAACCTGAACCACGGCAACTGATTCATACTTAAATCCCATCAGTCCTCCCGGACTCATAATACGGAATCCGGCAACGGCGATGAGGACAATGACGGCGAGGGAAGTAAGATAGACTTTCATAGATCGAGATTTGAAGCTCTGGGGAATTAGAGTGCTTGAGCCGCGAAACGTTCAAAATGCTTAGGAGTCTGTCGGACTGGCTGGCGGGTTGGCTCCTAAGGAAAGGGGTCATAGGAAAGGGGTCA
>JALZVD010000325.1 GCA_023300205.1 Akkermansiaceae bacterium
AATCAAAAACTACCCCTACATCAAAATCAAAATCTAAGCTAGAATATGATTTAACAGATATCCAGAATCGTATCCAACACCTCCCACTCAAGGGAATCACTCCGAGCTACGTGTTCTGGAAAAAAGATTCTAAAGCGATTCTTGTTCAAAGTAAACAAGCCAAGACAACCTACGCCTTCGATCTCAAAACCAAGAAACCCGCCAAATACCTTGATGCCACTGGCTACCCCATTCGCTATGATAAGAAAGGTAATCTCTTCTGGATCTCTAACAGTATGCCTAGTATTGTGAAAAATGGCAAACCCACCAACTATACATTCACAGCCCAGACTGAGTTTCATCCCAGCCAACACCAGCTCTACAAATTTAGACTCATCTGGAGAGAGATAAGAGATGGATTCTATGACGATACATTCAATGGAAATAATTGGGATGACATCCGCATCAAATACGAAGAAGCCGCTACACTAGCGGTTAGCACTGAATCATTTGAACGAATCATCTCAATGATGCTCGGTGAACTCAATGCATCACACACTGGCTACAGAGAAATAGACACCAATACCTGGAAAAAACGTATGCCATGGAAAGAAGAAATGCTTCATCTTGGACTCAGACACTCCGCTGAAAAAAATGGTTGGCGCATCACCAATATCTTTAATAACTCTCCAGCTACAGCCAACAGATCAGAACTTAATATCGGAGAAATCATCACCCATATTAACGACACAAAAGTAGACAGCACAACCATGGAAAAAGACGTCCTCTGGGGACAACTCAAAGATCCAATCCAACTCAAAGTTATAAACAATAAAAAAGAAGAGCGAGACATAACCATAGAACCCATCAGCTACACAAAGGCTCGATCATTAGCATCAGATGATAAGATTGCAGAAAACAAAGCCATGGTCGAAAAACTCTCTAACGCAAACTTCGGCTATCTCCACATCGCAAGCATGCAGTGGGAAGAGTTTAAACAATTTGAAAAACACCTCTACGAAAACGGTGCAGATAAAGACGGCCTCATCATAGATGTTCGTGACAACGGCGGCGGCTTCACCACTGACCATCTACTCACAGCCCTCACTCAGCCACGCCACGCCTACACCATCCCTAGAAACGGAAGTCTAGGCTACCCTCAAGACAGATTCGTCTACGCAACTTGGCAGAAACCCATCGTCGTCTTATGCAATCAAAACTCATTCTCTAATGCTGAAATCTTCTCCCACGCCATCAAGACCCTCAAACGCGGAAAACTAGTCGGAGTCCCCACAGCAGGAGGCGTCATCTCCACAGGCTCTGCCAACATACTCAAACAAGGAACACTCCGCATGCCCTTCCGCGGCTGGTTCCTCAGCACCACCGGTGAAGACATGGAGCTAAACGGCGCATCACCAGAACCCGAAAACATCGTCTGGCCCAGACCCGGTGAACTTTCAGCAGGTATAGACAAACAAATTGAAAAAGCCATCGAAGTCCTAGCAGACGAAGTAAAATCAAAACCACAAAAACCCATCACACCCAAATACCGCCATCGCAACTAGTCACTCATTATCTACCTCAAACCAAACGGACAGCCATATTACAATAACATTCCTCCAAAAAAAAAGCTGATACCATTAGAATAACTCTCTAACAATATCAGCTTTTAAAATAGATACCTTCCTACTTATTACTTAGGAAGCGGAAATCCTCTGTTAAACGTAAACACCTCTTGCTGAATCTCAGCTAGCTTCGCATCATCACCACGGTTCTCAAGTGCTGCATGGATAAAGTCAGCCACCTTCTCGATGTCCGCCTCCATCATACCACGAGTCGTAACAGCCGGAGTTCCAAGGCGTATCCCACTTGGCTTAAAAGGCCCAGCAGTATCAAAAGGAATAGAATTCTTATTGATCGTGATCCCCACCTTATCAAGCGCATCAGAAGCAATCGCTCCGTCCATGCCAGAAGGCCTCAGATCCACCAACATTAAGTGATTATCAGTACCTCCAGAAACAATGCTATAACCATGCTTCACAAGTCTAGCCGCCATTGCCTGCGCATTCTTGACTACCTGCACTGAGTAATCCTTAAAGCACGGCTTAAGAGCCTCACCGAAACACACCGCCTTAGCCGCGATCACATGCATCAGAGGTCCACCCTGTATTCCAGGGAATACAGTAGAATCAATCTTCTTAGCATGCTCTGCCTTACAAAGGATGATGCCACCACGCGGTCCTCGCAATGACTTATGAGTTGTAGAAGTCACAAAGTCTGCATGTGGAACCGGATTCGGATGCACTCCAGCTGCCACAAGACCAGCAATGTGCGCCATATCAACAAACAGATACGCGCCTACCTTCCTAGCTATCTGCCCCATACGCTCAAAATCAATCTCACGTGGATAAGCACTCGCACCAGTTGTGATAAGTGCAGGCTTTAACTCTATAGCTGTCTGCTCCAAAGCATCATAATCGATGCGCATATCTTCTTCGCTCACACCATAATGAGTCACATCATAAAACTTACCTGAAAAGTTCGCCTTATGTCCATGAGTCAAATGTCCACCATGAGCTAGATCCATTGTTAAAATCTTATCACCAGGCTTCAGCACTGAGAAATAAACCGCAGTATTTGCCTGTGATCCTGAGTGAGGCTGCACATTCGCATGATCTGCTCCAAACAACTCCTTCAAGCGGTCAATCGCTATCTGCTCCGCCACATCCACATGCTCACAACCTCCATACCAACGTCTACCAGGATAACCCTCTGCATATTTATTAGTTAGCAAGCTCCCCTGTGCCTCCATCACCGCAGGACTCGTAAAATTCTCAGATGCAATCAACTCAATATGACTACGCTGCCTTCTCCCCTCAGCAGAAACTGCCGCAAACACCTCAGGATCCGCCTCAGCAAGAGCACTTCCTGATGCCTTCAGCAATCTAGCCTCATGTCTTCCACCTTCAAACTCAGTATGCAAAAACGCATCCACGATCCCAGGCATATCAGCCTCAGGCACATGCTTCTGTCCCAGACATAAAACGTTCGCATTATTATGTCCTCTTGAAATTTTCGCCTCTTCTTCAGTACGCACACCCACAGCACGGATACCAACAAATCGACCCGCAGCAATACAAACCCCTACGCCAGAAGTACACACCAAAATACCTGCATCAAACGTCCCATTCGCCACTTCCACTGCTACCTGATTCGCATAATCCGCATAATCTACGGAATCCGTACTATCCGTCCCATAATCAGTCACCTCATGACCTTGTTCCGCTAAATACTTAACAATTGAATCCTTCAGTTGAACGCCGCCATGATCGGCCCCTAATGCTATACGATAAGTTGAGTCACTCATAATCTGTGCAAATGCTATGGCACGCCCACATTAAATAGTCAACAGCCAAAGAATACCCAAATACCATTAATCATGACATCCCATAAAACACACTTTAAAGGAG
>JALZVD010000326.1 GCA_023300205.1 Akkermansiaceae bacterium
TTGATCCTATGTCCAAACGCTGAACCTTGAGGAGGATTGATCGGTGAAGGGATTTCACCTTCTAAAATCACCCTCTCTCGCTTAGCTGTTGGATCAGGAACTGGAATAGCTGACAATAAAGCTTTCGTATAAGCGTGCTTTGGTGATTTATAAATCACATCTGCATCAGCCATTTCAACTAACTTGCCTAAATACATCACCGCTACCTGGTCTGAGATATGCTTCACCACTGCCAGATCATGGGCAATAAGCATATAAGCAATCCCCATTTCCTCCTGAAGCTCCATTAAGAGGTTTAGCACCTGACTCTGTACTGAGACATCTAGCGCCGATACAGGCTCATCTAGTACAAGCAATTCAGGCTTAAGCGCAATAGCGCGAGCAATCCCAATTCTCTGACGTTGTCCACCGGAAAACTCAAAAGAAAATTTATCCACTGCTGAAGCGGCCATTCCTACTCTATCTAGCAACTCAACCGCTAACTCCCTGCGCGAACTAGCGGAGCCTACTTTCTGGATGAGTAATGGCTCAGTGATGATTTCACCGATACTCATACGAGGGTTTAAAGATTCAGCTGGATCCTGGAACATCATTTGAAACTGCTTCCTGAGAGGTCTCAATTGTCCTTGTGATAAATGACTTACATCCGTCCCGTTGATAATAATAGACCCAGCAGTTGGCTTGGTAAGTCTGACTATCGATTTACCTAGAGTAGATTTACCACAGCCAGACTCTCCCACTATTCCAAGCGTCTTTCCCTTTTGTAAACTGAGACTCACTCCATCCACAGCCTTAACCTCACCAATTCGACGAGATAAAATACCGCCATGAATAGGAAAGTGCATTTTCAAATTATTAACTTCTAATAAATTCATACGTTCATTTTTCTATCCATGTTCCGTGCATTTAGCACACGCCTCCACCCAGTGATCCGTTGAAACCTCTTTAAATATCGGTCGGTTAACGAGTGTTTCACCCTCTCTATCCATTCTCTGACAAAATCTACATCCACTTACGAAATCAGCAATTCCGGCAACATTGTTAGGGATCGTTTTCAGCATGCTCTTTCGAGGTGTTTCTAGTCGAGGGATTGAAGCAAGCAAACCTTTTGTGTAAGCATGTTGAGGATTCTTAAACAACTCCACGACAGGAGCTTGCTCTACCACACGACCAGCATACATTACTACAACCTCATCACAGGTTTCAGCGATCACGCCCAGATCATGGGTAATGAGTATCACGCTTGATCCGTTTTCCTTCTGTAAGCTTTTCAACAAATCAAGAATCTGAGCTTGGACAGTCACATCAAGTGCTGTTGTGGGTTCATCTGCAATGATGAGATCCGGTTTGCACGCAAGAGCTATGGCTATAACTACCCTCTGTCGCATACCTCCTGAGAGTTGATGAGGGTATTCACTAGCGCGCATTTCAGGTGAAGGAATCCCCACCACATCTAGAAGTTCTATTGCTTCTTTCCAGGCTTCTTTTTTAGTGAGACCCTTATGAAGTATAAGCGACTCACTAAGCTGTTTACCTATGCGATGCACAGGATTAAGAGCAGTCATGGGCTCCTGGAAAATCACTCCTATCTCATTACCTCTGATTTCATAAAGCCGTTCCGTACTGGCATCTAATAAATTCTTTCCTTTGAATAGAACCTCACCACCTGTGATCACTCCGGCTGGTTGAGGCAAGAGTTGAACAATAGACATTGCCGTTACTGATTTACCACATCCAGACTCTCCTACTATCCCTACAGTCTTTCCTGCTGGCACAGTAAAGGAAACACCATCCACGGCTGTTAACCTCCCCCTCTCAGTATCGAAAGCAGTCTGTAGATCTTTTATAATTAATACGTCTTTGGTCAAAATATCCTCTTACTATTCAAGTTAATTACTCATTCTATATTCGTCAATTACCTCTTCAATTTCGGGGAAAACTTCACCCTTTCGACGAGCATCAAGAGTTTCTTTTTTCACCTCTTCGTCTATCCAAAATAAATAGGTCTCCATAGGGTCTCTAATTTGAGCGTAGCTAAATTTAGTTGTCTCACTGCCTGGCCATTTCAGCCAACGCCAGTGGCCGATTGCAGTATAATCACGGTATACACCTGGTATAAAAGCCCCAGACTCATGAAGCATTCTCTGCACATCAAAAGCTGCTGATTTTAATTCTTTAATTGTCCTAGCATTACGCACTTTTTCTGTAGCAACATCCATCTTTTCATCAGCATATGAATTCATGTTGTTGGTAGAATGTTTGCGATTCCCCACCTCATCAAATGCTTGATCAGAGTGGAAGAATTGGCGGTATCGAGGGAACGGAGGAGTGACTCCCCATCCGCTGAAAAAGGCCTCGTGCCGCTTCTCATTTAATTTCGCGAAAGCAACCCCATCTTCTAATGCATCCATCACTATCTCCACTCCACATTCTAGTGCCTCCTTCTGCAAGATGGCTAACATCTGAATGATAACAGGTGTTTGTGAAACAGTGCAACTAAATGACAACTTAAGACCTTCAGCATTCCTCAAAATCCCATCCTTATCTTCTTCCGTAAACCCTGCTTTGGCGAAATACTCACGTGCTTTTTTAGGATTATATTTCCTCACTTTAATCGAACGATCGGTAAACTCTCCAAAGCCATCCGTAAATTGATTAAGCCTCACATAATCACCTCGGAAGACTTGGTCATTCACTTTTTGAAAGTCCATCGCGTAGTGAAGACCTACTCTCACGTCCCTATTTTTCAAAATACCTTCGTCCATATTCAAATAGAAACCTAGAGGAACCAGTGGATAATCTGTGTAGAACTTTTTCTTTTCGATGTAGCCATTAAATACGGGATCAACTTCGGTCTTCTCATACCAATAGCTAGGTGACGAAATCGAGAACAAATCAATTTCTCCGATCTTAAATAATTCATAGCATTTCGATGGATCTCTTACTAATAAATAACGAATCCGATCTGGATTAAAGCGGTAACGGAAATATTTCAAATCTTTTGCCCACCAATCTTTAACACGGGTCAATGTCACTGACCGTCCTTTATTTATATTCTCAGGAGTTAATCTATAAGCACCTGTAGTAGGCTCCACCTTCCACTGGTAACGTTCTTGATAGTCTGGCCCATACTCTTGGTAATACTTAGGTGATGATGGCGCGGGTAATCCTTGACCAGTAAAATAATACATATCTGGCTTACTCTCAGGTAAAGTCGCGGATAAAGTCTGCTCATCATATACTGTGATGTTTGCGAACTGCTCTCGGTAATACTGTTTTTCAAATGGGGTAAACACATTATCTGAAACTCGGACATAAATAGAAGTGAACATGTCTTCTGCTCGTATCATCTCGCCATCAGAATACGTTGCCTTAGGATTAAGTTTGAAATAGACTGTTCTCCGATCTTCGCTCACTGCCCACTGCTTAGCTAAACCTGGAATAGGCTTTCCTGTTACAGGATGAATGAACAATAAAGTCATCTCAATATCAGTGTATATTTCCGAACGTAGACCTGAATTCGCATTAGGACCAAAAGGTCGCAAAGTAGCTGGATAAGCATAATCACGCATATAGGTATTAAATGTCCCCCCTTTTTTGGCATCAGGGTCACCTATTTCTGGTTCATTCATGCCCGACTCCCATCGCAGATTTAATGGAATGTCTTTTGGTGACTTGTAAGCTAAAAAGTCACCCAAACTTAATCTAAATTCGTATTTCTCTATCGTTCGCGTATTAGACTCAGATGAACGCGTCAGCTTCCTAAGCTTCTTTTGGTTATCCGCGGAGAGAGGTATCTGCTGAGAACTAAGGCTATTGATTTCCGACCTTATTTCCTCACCAGATTTTCGACTCTTGTCTAGCTCATCAAGTAACCAAGTTTTCGTCCTCTTATTATATTCCACAATGAAGCCATTCAGGTCATATAAGCTAGCTACCTTCTGTTCATCTACTGATTTACAACAGGTAAGCGAGAGCATGCTTAGTAATGCAAGAATGGTAAATACGGTATATAGAGAACGGGACATAAAAATTAGCGGTAAGTGGTGAATTTTTTAGGATCAAAAGCCTCTCTAACAGCCTCACCAATAAAGGTAACGATAATGAGTAACATCACTAACATGAAAAAGGCAGCTCCTACGATCCAAGGCGATGAGAGATTAGATAATCCATCCTTCAGCAAGCTCCCCCAAGTCGCATAATGAGGAGGCAACCCAAACCCTAAATAATCTAATGAAGTCAGTGACAAGACAATGCCTGATACACTAAATGGCACAAGTGTTACAATGATCGCTACTGAGTTAGGTAAAATATGCTTAAAAATGATCCTTGGAGTGGAGGCGCCCATGACCCTTGCAGCTGCGACATAATCACGCGATTTTTCTTTTAGTGCGGCTGTCCGCATGAGGTAAGTCATACCCATCCACCCGAATAAAACCAGAATGGTCAAAATAAGACCCAGACCTCTATACTCTTCTGGTATCAGACCGCTAAGAATCAAGATAACAAATAAGAATGGAATGTTAGAGAATATCTCAATAATCCGCTGAATGAGAATATCTATCCAGCCACCATAGAAACCCATTAATAAACCAATAGTGATTCCTATAGCGTAAACAATGGGGATATAGATCAATGCCGCTTTTATGTTCACTTGTAATCCCCCATAGAGATATGCGAGAATATCATTCCCCTTGGAATCCGTCCCCAGGAAATGTCGCTCCTTCATGCTCGCTGGTGTTGGATTATAGAAGACGCGTTGTAACTTGCTCGATGATTGAGCTAAGAAATCGTCCTTACTCCCCTCTCCAATATATTTTTCAGAAACCAACTCTCCTATTTTGTAAGTGGCGGAATAGACATTCTGTCGTTCTTTGTTTTTACCGACAGCCACACCGACTTTAATTCCTTTGCGGTATTTGTAACGCATATGCACTGACTCAGCATTATCAATATCATAAAGAGTCGCTGCTAGTCCGCTGAACTTTGTGCCCGTTCGAATGCTGTAGACCACCCCATCTCTGACCTCCACATCCTTTGCAATAGCGGAAATCGTGTCTTTCGAGGAGTCATATGGGACGAATGCCATCAGAACCCAGTTTCCGTCCTCCTTAGAAAATTGCTTCTTGAGACTACGGTAATCCGCAGTGGAGTCTGCTATATCACCAGTGATTCCAAAATCCTTATTTTTATAGTTTTTCTGCATCAACGCAGGGAAATAGATATCCCCATTGTAAGAAACAATGAGCGCACGGTTACCTACCACCATTTGATCAAAGGCAGCCAAGGAAACTAATCCTATTAGCAACAAGAACGCCCAATAGCCCCGTTTGATTGATTTAAATCTCTCCCATCTCCTCACTGTCATCGGCCGCATGCTGAACTTTTTTCCTGTCAGTAATAACCAAATCCCAGAAATAGCCATAAACCCACTACAGCAATAGCCAAATAAGTCACTCACATCGTAAAACCAACTAAACGTAGGGAGATCAAAACCAATCGCCCAAGCTACCGCGGAAATGGTTCCTGCTAGCAGTAAGAATATGGCCATTTTTTTCATTATATTCTGTTAGATGAGTTAATTGAATTTAATTCTAGGATCGATAAGAGCAACAATCACATCAGAGATTATATTTCCTAACAAAATGAGAAATGCCGAAATCGTCAAGGTCCCCATAATTAATGGCATATCCTTATCAAGCACGGCGTTATATTGCATTAGACCATAGCCATCAATATCAAATACCGTTTCTATCAGCATTGAACCACCAACAAAAATAGTCACTAACCCTCCTAGACTAGTTGCGATTGGAATCATTGAGTTTCTGAAGGCATGACCAAAGACGGCACGCTTAAACGGAACTCCCTTTGCCATAGCTGTCCTTACATAATCTGCGGCTAGATTATCCATCAGATTATTCTTCATCATCATCGTAGTAATGGCAAAGCCTCCAATGATATAACAGACCAATGGCAAGACAGTATGCCAGGCTAAATCCTTAATAACCTCCCAGCTAGAAAGGCGCTCCATGAAACTGAGTTGCTCATATTCAGGACTTAGCAACCCAAACAGAGGGAACATCTGCTTCTCAACCCCTAAATAAGTAAGTAAAATAGCGCCCAACGCAAAACCAGGAATTGAATAACCAATAAAAATCAATATAGACGATACATTATCAACAAAGGTCCTGTGTTTTATCGCTTTTATAACACCTAAAGGAATACAGATACTATAAATTAGAATAGAAGACAAAATACCAAAATACAAAGAAATAGGTATCTTACTGCCAATCATAGATAATACCGAATCCTGATATTTACTACTATTTCCAAAATCTCCCTGAAGTATCCCTGAGAAGCCAGAACGATAAACCACTGCGCGGTGAACGAACTGCTTTTCACTTACAGTTTCACCATTAAGACTTTTTTCTTTACGTCGCTTACGATCCATCGGCGTTTCAAGCCTAACGCTCCATCCATTATCGATAATACTTGCCCCGCTATCCTCATATACAGCAGGACCAATCTCATCACCATTACGGGTAACTGCGACAATCCTATTCTCCCCTTTAACAACAAGCTTCACTCGCTGTTTGTTATCAGCTAGTAATTCAACACCGTTAGACTTTTTAAACTCAGACTTCGATATCATCTCTTCTTTCGGTAATAAACCTAACCACTGAAGATATGCATAGGGAGTAGGTTTATCCGTACCATACTGTTCCTCCATTGCCTCTCTATCGTCATCACTAAGACCCCCGCTTGCTTTATTGTTATTGGAGCCATCACCTTCACCAGATGATACATTTTGCATTAATAATTGATCCATCGGACCACCAGGTGCAACACGAGTAATCATGAATACAATAGCCGTGATCCCAAACAAAGTGATCGGCAAAAGGATGAGTCGGCGGATAAAATAAGCTTTCATAGGTCGTAAAAGTCACCCTTCCTAAAAAATGACAAACTAGAACACCCATTTATTAGGGATTACACCAGCATAGATCAAGCAAGTGTTTAAGAAAGTAGCAGAAAACCTAAAATTAACTAAAAAAAGGTGTGCAAGGCAGGAGAAAATACTGCAATTTGCCACTAACATGAAGCGTGCATTTCAACATCTCTATCTCCTAATCATTACGGTTACTCTTTGCCACTGTAAATCAGAGTCCACACTAGACACCTACACAGAAAAAAAAATCCTTATTATTGGCAATAGTAATGAGCCAGCAGGTTTGGACCCACAGGTAGTCACAGGAGTAATTGAGAGCACTATCTTGCGTGCTACTTCGGAGGGTTTATGCGTTGAAGATCCTGTAGACGCGTCTATTCATAGACCTGGTGCTGCTGCTTCTTGGATAGCGAATGACGATTTTACTGAGTGGGAGTTTAAACTCCAAAGAAATGGATTTTGGTCAGACGGAAAGCCTATAACTGCACAGGATTTTGTATTTTCATACCATCGTATTCTTAGTCCGAGCTTTGGAGCTAAATACTCTTCCATGCTCTACTATATGAAAGGCGCTGAGGACTATAACAAAGATCATAGAGAACTTTACTTGATCAAAAAATCAACTCAGCTTTCCAAAAAATGGGATGCTTTGAAGTCAATCAATTTTCGCGGTGATGAAAGTGTTAACATCAAAGGGTTCGAGAGAAGCGAATTTAGTAGTCTTGAAGTCGAAGACAAGAAGAAGTTCATTAAAGGTAATGGTTTAAACCAGATTGAAAAAGATACCCTTCTAGCAGTTAAAGCCGACCCTAGTTTATTCGAGTGGCCAGAGCACATTGACATCAAAACTCGCAACGCAATCATTGATATATATATTAACAACTACGGAAAAGACCTATGGGAGCATGCAGATGTTGGAGTCATAGCGATTGATGATTATACTTTGAAAATTAATCTACGTTCCCCTGTTCCATTCTTACCTGATCTCACTAAACATTATACATGGTTTCCGGTTCCTAAACATGCAGTACTAAAATACGGAACCATCTCAGAACGTAGAACTAAATGGACTGAGCCTGAAAATGTAGTTACTAACGGCCCTTTCAAAATGAAAACTTGGAAATTCAATTACAAAATAGAGGTCGAAAAAAACCCTTTTTATTGGGACGAGAAATCAGTTAAGCTAAATGGCATCGTATTTCTACCTATCTCTAATACATACACGGAAGCTCGGATGTTTTATAATGATCAACTTCACGTCACTTACACCCTCGCCCCTGAACTGATCGAATATTCTAATAAGAATCATCCTAAAAGCACTCGTCAAGAGACCTACTTAGGCACAAATTTCCTTCGGTTTAATAATAATTCCGAAGGGCTTAATGATGTAAATGTACGCAAAGCTATCGCCTATGCAACAGACTCAAAATCACTCATCAAATACGTCTTAAAGGGGGGCCAAAATGCAGCGACCGGTATTGTTCCTCCTATGGGAAAATACAAAGCGCTTACAAAATTCGGATTCAACCCTGAAAAAGCTAGGGAATACCTATCAAAAACTAAGTATGCTGATAATCCTGAAGACCTTCAAATCATCCTGCTGACTACCGATAAAGAAGGAGCTAAAACAGTTGCCGAAGCTCTCCAAGCTATGTGGCTCAAAGAACTTGGAATTGACGTGAAAATTGAGCAGCGTGAGTGGGCTAGCTACCAAACCAGAATGTCAAAACTCGATTACGGAATAGCTACAGGAGGCTGGATTGGAGATTACCCTGACCCTACCACGTTTTTAGATATGTGGAAAAAAGGTGATGGTAATAACCGTACAGGCTGGAGTAGCGATGCTTATGAAGAAAAGCTGAAGCAAGCAGAAACCACTAAAGACCCGCTTCAACGCATTGAAACCCTTCAAAGAGCAGAAGCTGTTTTCATGGCGGACATGCCTATTGTACCTCTCTATTGGTATTCCAGCAACTATCTATTACATGAATCAGTGAAACACTGGCACCCAATGATCATGAGAAATCAGCCCTATAAGTTCATCGATTTGAATAAGTAATCTTCTGACTAAAAATATTTTTATTATGCTAAAGACCATTCTAGATAGACTCATTCAGGGCGTTGTTGTTATTGCTTGCCTTCTAACACTTACATTTTTTCTTATACGGCTAATCCCAGGAGATCCTCTAACTGATGAAAAAGCCATGTCTGCACAAGTAAGGAAACAGAACATGAAAATATTTCACCTCGATAAGAGTCAACCGGTGCAGTATGTGTATTACTGGAAAAATCTATTCGCTGGAGAAATGGGAATGTCCTCTAAGAAGGAACAACCAGTTTCTAAAATCATCAGGCAGTCCTTTCCGGTTTCCGTTATTCTTGGCGTTTGCGGTATGCTAATTGCGATTATTATTGGTATTCCAGCGGGGATTATTGCCGCTCTCAGGCATAATTCTGCAATAGATAATGGAGCCATGTTTTTAGCAATGCTAGGGATTAGTATACCTGCATTCGTGTTAGGCCCGTTATTCGCTAAATTTATTGCCACTCAAATCCCCTTTCTTAAAGTTGCGGGTTGGGGCGATCCGTTTGATTGGATACTTCCCTCAATTACTTTAGGTCTCGGCACAGCTGCCTATCTCGCTCGAATCACTCGTGCTGGTATGCTAGATGTGCTTTCACAAGATTTCATCAGGACGGCTAAGGCTAAGGGAGTATCGCAGAATGGAATCATCATTAAACACGCTCTCAAAGGAGGTTTAGTCCCCGCTATTGCGTATGTGGGCCCTGCTTTCGCTATGCTTATAACTGGTTCATTTGTAGTGGAGACTATTTTCCAAGTCCCTGGAATGGGACAGCATTTCGTCAATGCAACCAAAGACCGTGATTACTTCCTCCTGCAGGGAATGGTTCTACTCTTTGGTATACTAATCGTCATGGTTAATTTAGCAGCCGACATCTTACTCACCTACCTTAACCCTCGCCTCCGCTCCGAATAGAAATTTTATTGCCTTATTATCATGAAAACTGAAAAAGGAAACTCACTCTGGTCAGATGCATGGCTGAGACTAAAGAAAAACCGTATGGCTTTCATTAGCCTCTGGCTACTAATCTTTATTTTCGCCATTTGCTTCATTCTTCCTGCTACGCCACTGATCAAATCAGCTAGAGATATTGATCTTGCTAATTCGTTTGCTGCTCCATCAGCTCAGCATTTACTGGGGACGGATCAACTTGGCAGAGATCTGCTCTCACGCGTCCTTAATGGTGGCCAAGTCTCTCTATTAGTAGGCCTCATAGCTACATTGATATCTATCATTATAGGTGTTAGTTATGGTGCTATCTCAGGATACAAAGGAGGGAAAATTGACACCGTGCTTATGCGTATTGTTGATGTTCTCTATGGTCTCCCTTTCCTGATTCTTGTCATTCTCTTTTCAATAGTGATTTCCACCACGGCTAAAAAACACGAGCCCGACTTATTGGGGTTCTTAGGCTCAGAAGCCCTAGTAAATTTAATAGTCAATATTCTTCCTCTTTGTTTAACTATCGGATTCCTAGGGTGGTATACCATGGCTCGAGTAGTAAGATCACAGGTTTTATCCACCAAGAAGCTAGAATATGTAGAAGCTGCTGTTTCATTAGGGCTCACCCATAAGAACATCTTATTTAAGCAAATTTTACCAAATCTCTTGGGCCCGATCATTGTATATACGACTCTTACAATACCAGGGTTTATCCTCACAGAGGCCACTTTATCCTTCTTGGGCGTTGGAGTCCAACCTCCAAACAGCTCATGGGGAATCATGCTCAATGAAGGAGCTAACTATATGGAAACTAAACCGTTATTACTTATATTCCCTTCTATTGTCTTCGCCGTAACACTCCTAGCCCTCAACTTCCTTGGTGATGGACTCAGAGACGCCCTAGATCCAAAAGCATCTAAAGATTAATAGGTTGTAATATATATTTATTAAGCCGATTAAGAATTTAGCATTCTCAACGCAGCTCTAAGTAAATCATCAGATCCAGCCTCTTTATCTGCATCTGCTGCAGCCTTGACTGCTTTTCTAGCTTCTACCTGCTTATAACCAAGGCTAATCAAAGCTAGCTCAGTATCATT
Source organism: Akkermansiaceae bacterium (assembly GCA_023300205.1). GTDB lineage: Bacteria > Verrucomicrobiota > Verrucomicrobiia > Verrucomicrobiales > Akkermansiaceae > Rubritalea. The sequence continues at coordinate 11,073 of JALZVD010000326.1, forward strand.
CACTGCTGAAGAGACTCCCTCAACAGAAGCATTCTTCCATGATTCAGTGACTCCAATCTTATCTTTAAGTTCTAGAATGATTCGTTCCACGCCCTTTTTACCTAAGCCCTTAATCTTAGAAAGTGCAGCTACCTCATTATTCACTACGCAGGCTTTAAAGTGATCCACTGGCATACCGCTAAGCACAGCCATTGCTATCGCCGGACCAATTCCACTAACTCTATCAATGAGTAACAAGAACAGTTCTTTTTCTTCATCAGATGCAAAGCCATACAAAGTGTGGGCGGTCTCCCTAATATTAAGATGCGTATGGAGATCCACATGATCACCTTCTTGAGGATTAAGTTTATCATAGGTTGAAAGCGGTATACTCACTAAGTAGCCCACCCCGTTCACATCAATCACTAACCGGTTTGGTAGTGATTCTAATATAATACCTCTCAATCTAGCTATCATGATTCTTTAGTTCTAACATTTGAGACATCTGGTGCCAATTTCATATTTTTGAATGCCTTGACCAAAACTGCAATCATCGCCAACACGACTAAGCTACTCCAACAACAGAATAACAACGTCATCATATTTCTATTAGCAAAGCTAAGCATCGTCTGACCTAGTATATTAAAAAATAATGCGCCCAACGCTATATAAAAAGGATATTTCCTAGCCTTCTTTGATGGGTAGCCTTTTGATCTAGCTAATGCCACATAGCGAACAGATGCAACTACCGCGATCACGATAATAAACAAATTGAAACAGATCAGTATCTCCATGAAGAAAACAGCCTACTCAACTGGCTTATTAGTTCCTTTCTTTTGACTACTTATTTTCTGTTTAGCAGGCTCGGCGTCCTTTGTTTCATTATGCTTACTAACATTCGTCGTTACTTTTCTCTTTCCCTGCTTAGCCACTGGCTTTTTAGAAGCAGAAGATGGGAACAAGAGCCCGTTATTCATAAAAATGACATATCCTTCGTTGATCAACCAATGAAGATCATGGTACCACTCAAATTTGGCTTTTTCAGCGATATCAGCAGGACAAACACTTTTCCATAACGAGTCAATGCCTGCGCCTGAATTCTCATTAGTCCATTGATAAATAGCTTTTGGACGATCCGCCATATTGAGATCATCAGGAACCATATGTGGCCTAGATGGCCCACAATGCAACTTACCCTGCCATTTAAACACGGCAAGTTGACGTCCTGAAAGCTGGCGGCAAAGGAATGAGGAAAGGTCACCAGGATAGCGTTGTTGCTCCTGAATCGTTTCCTTGAGACAAGTCAATAAACCTGGTGACAGTTTCTTCACCTCTATACTAGATGATACCTGTGCTTTTGTAGTCTTATGGAAATACTTCTCAAATTCAGACGTAGAAAAATGCTGAAGCATAGCCACTTTGCTATCAAAAACGATGGCCTCATCACTTACTAACTTATAAATAGTTCGCTTAGTCATACTCTCTTTCCAGAGATTGACTGCATCCTCTCCACTTTCAGTAACGATTCGTTTTTTATAGTTCTCTAAAGTGAAATGGTTAAACTTTGTCTTATATAATTCAAGAACTCTATCTTGATAGCCATGGAAATTAGTAGGCCCTAAAAGCTCCCCGCTGATTCCACATTTAGCGATAGTGCTAAACTCACCGGATGGAGCCTCCACTTCAAGTTCCTCAGCTTTATAGACTCCACTCAACCATTGAGCATTATCATCATTTGAAGCATAAGCAAGACACTCATCTTTAGTTAGAAAAACGGCACTATCATGTTTAAATTGGAACAAATAGGGACCTTTATCACCACTTTTCAGCACGACATGAAATCGATCTCTAGATCCTAGGACCACACGAGCTAGATCGAACACGGAATAAGTCCTGCCTGATGCTGAAATTTCCTTCACCAAGTTATCGACTCCTTCTTCAATAGGCATAATACTTGAAGAAACACCCTCAGCTGCAGGCGTAAAGACTCGGCGAGGCTTACTGTCGTGATTAAATTTCGCTTTAGCACCATGCTTGAAGTCTCTTTTCCCCCCATGACGAGGTCGACCTTTATCCACGGAATCCCTGCCCTTACCGGGCCTTTTAGGTCTTTCCCCTTTGAATTCACGTTGATGCTTGATTGGCTTATCGCCCTTTGCACCCTTCCGTGCCCATGCTGGTCCAAAATCCAAGCCATTAAGGTCTAAGGATTGATTGTCTGAAGATGATTTGCTCATATTGAAGGCCTGACAATACATAAATTAAACCTGACTTCAACCCTAGTTTTCATGGAATTTAAGTCAATTTTTAAAGATGAGAAGACAAAGAAATTTATTTCAACCAAACTCAATACTTGTATGACCAATGAAGCCACTGCTCCATGCTTGTGAAATTTTTCACAAGCTCCTTGACCTATCCATAGAAATTTGGCTCACTACCTGTGGTGAGATGTTGGGGAATCTCTAACTCACCTCAACTTTTCTTTTATGAAGACCACTACCGACTACCAAGCTCCTGATAATGCACAGAAAGCCGCGGACTTTGCAGCAGACTACCAAGCAGAAACTACAGATCTCATGGGCGATAAAATGGTGCTCAACATGGGCCCATCTCACCCTGCTACCCATGGAGTTCTGCGTCTTATTCTAGAATTAGATGGTGAGGTCATCACAAAGGCAGAGCCAGACATTGGTTTCCTGCACCGTGGTGATGAAAAGATTGCGGAAAACATGCACTACAATCAATTCATCCCATATACTGATCGCCTTGACTACCTTGCTCCTCTTGCAAATAATGTAGCCTACGCCTGTGCTGTTGAGAAGCTCATGGGCTGGGTGCTACCTCCACGTGGTCAGGCAGTGCGTGTTCTAGCTTGTGAACTAGCTCGCATATCGTCACACATGCTAGGAGTGGGAGTGTGCGCTATGGATGTGGGAGCAATGACCGTTTTCCTCTACACCTTTACGGAACGTGAAAAAATCTACAACCTCTGTGAACAGCTTACAGGCGCTCGCTTCACCACTTCTTATACAAGAATTGGAGGCCAAATCCGCGATCTCCCTGAAGGCTTCGAAGCCCGAGTGAGAACATTCCTTAAAGAGTGCTCAGAGCAGATTGAAGAAATAGCATCATTACTTGACAAAAATAAAATTTTCATCAACCGCATGTGCGATGTAGGCACCATCACGAAAGAAGATGCCATTTCATACGGAATGACCGGTCCTAACCTGCGCGCTTCAGGCGTTGAGCGTGACCTCAGAAAAGACTCTCCATACCTAGGTTATGAGAAATACGACTTTGATATCCCTGTCGCGGAAGAAGGTGATTGTTACGCACGCTATCAAGTCCGCATGGAAGAAATGAGACAATCCATCCGCATCATTGAACAAGTCTTAGACACCCTTCCTGAGGGACCGGTTAACATTGTTGACCCTAAGAGCACCCTGCCAGCGAAAGAACGCGTGCTAATGTCTATGGAAGAACTCATCCACCATTTCATCGTCTCGACTCAGGGCATTGATGCCCCGAAAGGCGAAGTTTACTTTGGTCATGAAAACCCGAAAGGCGAACTCGGCTTCTATATCCACTCTAAAGGAGGAGGAGTTCCGCACCGCCTCAAGATCCGTAGTCCATCCTTCGTTAACCTCTCCATCTGCTCAGAGCTTCTGAAGGGCACTATGGTCTCAGATGTCCCAGCTATTCTAGGCTCTCTAGACTTCGTTATGGGTGAATGCGATCGATAATCATTTAAAATAATTTCATACACATGTCTCAAGAAATTCTAGAAAACAACGTGGCCTCTGAGCCATCTCCCGGTGAACAGCACTTTCCTCTATTTGAAGTCTCAGAGGATATCATCGCACTAGCGGATGACCGTATTTCGCATTACCCGGAAAGTAAACTTTCCGCTGTACTACCTCTCATTCACATCGTTCAGCATAAACATGGATTCGTCTCTAAAGAAGCCATTACATGGATTGCGGACAAGCTTGAGATTGAACCGATGAAGGTCGTCTCAGTAGTAACGTTCTACCCTGGATTCCGTCAGTCCGCTCCTGGTAAGTTTCATTACCGCGTTTGCCGCACACTTTCATGCGCAATGGCAGGCTCTTATGAACTCATGGATCAGATCTGTGAAATCACTAATATCGATCGCTCAAAACTCACTCACCACCACCCTATCGTCGTCTCTCCTTGTGGCAACTATTCCGTCGAGTTCGCAGAATGCTTAGCGTCCTGCGGAACCGCTCCGGTTTGCCTAGTGAATGATGATTTTCATGAAAACATCAAACCTGAAAACGCTCAGGACCTCATCAACAAATACCAGCCATAAATTACCATGAGCGACATTAAATATCTTCCAGGTAAAGAGCCTCACCCACGTGAGCACCGTCTCATTTTCAAAAACATCGACCGTGAAGGCTGGAATCCATCTATCGACTGCTACATGGCAGACGGCGGATACAACCAGCTAAAGAAAGCGGTAACGATGGAACCCAATGCAATCACCAATGAAGTGAAATCTTCAGGCCTCCGTGGCCGTGGTGGTGCAGGCTTCCCTACTGGGGTAAAATGGGGATTCATTCCTCCTGGGAATACGAAGCCAGTTTATCTCATCTGTAACTGTGACGAATCAGAGCCAGGAACATTTAAGGACAGATACATTGTTCATCAAGATCCGCATCAGCTCATCGAAGGAATGGTCATCTCTGCATTTGCAGTAGGAGCCCACACCGCTTTCATTTACATGCGTGAAGAATTTCCAGAAGCAGCCATCATCATGGAACAAGCCATCGAAGAAGCTCGTGAAAAAGGCTTCGTTGGTAAAAATATCCTTGGAAAAGGATTCGACTTAGAAATCTGGGTTCATCGTGGAGCTGCTGCCTATATATGTGGTGAAGAGACAGGCCTCATCGAGTCACTTGAAGGAAAACGCCCCTACCCACGTATTAAACCCCCATACTTCCCAGCAGCTTTAGGCCTCTACATGGCGCCTACGATTGTAAATAACGTCGAATCTCTCTGTCACGTTAAGCATATCCTAGAAATGGGTGGTGAAGAATACGCTAAGCTCGGAGTAGACAGAAATACCGGTACCCGAATCCTCTGTGTTTCTGGAGATGTTAAAAATCCTGGATACTTCGAAATCCAAGTTGGCAAAATGACCATGCGTGAACTTCTCTATGACGTCTGTGGAGGCCCCAAAGAGGGTAAAGAATTTAAAGCAGTCATCCCCGGTGGATCATCATCCAAAATACTCCGCTGTGACGAAACATTCAAAATAGGCAGAGGTGAAGACGCCAAAGACCTCGACTTCTGGGATATTCAATTAGACTTCGACACCCTCGCAGCCTGCGGATCAATGGCAGGTTCAGGTGGCGTAATCGTCTTAGATAATTCACGTAAAATGTCATGGGTACTCAACAATATCAATCACTTCTACGCACACGAGTCTTGCGGGCAGTGCACCCCATGTCGTGAAGGGTCTACTTGGATGAAGAAAATTTCTGACCGTATCGTAGCAGGAAAAGCCGCTCCAGAAGACATCAAAACACTCGAAGAAGTCGCCTACCAAATCGACGGTAAAACAGTATGTGCCTTCGGTGAAGCATCGTCTTGGCCAGTAGAAGCCATCATCGACAAATACCGCGACGAACTCACAGCCGAAACCAGTGAGAACAACGAACGCCTATCTAAAGAGCAACTCCAAAGGGAGATATACTTAGGGAAGTCATAGATCTTATTATATTTGAATCATCATCACACTCAAACCAATGAGCGAAACAACCACCAAACTACTTCCAAAAGACGAAGCCGCTGAAAAAGGACTCGTCAACGTGCAGATCGATGGCAACTGGATCCAGGTTCCTAAGGGAACTCGCATGATCGAGGCCTGCAAGATCGCTGAAAAGGAAGTTCCCCACTACTGTTACCACCCTAAACTCACATCTCCAGGAAACTGTCGCATGTGCCTCGTTCAGATGGGTATGCCGCCACGCCCAGCTCCAGGAGCAGATCCAGTTTATGGTGATAATGGTTATCAAGAAATCGGTTGGATGCCCCGCCCTGTAATCGCTTGCGCAAATACAGTAGGTGAAAATATGGGAATCAGAACCACTGGTGACCTCGTAGAGAAGACTCGTGAAGGAGTAATGGAATTCCTCCTCATTAACCACCCTCTCGACTGCCCTATTTGTGATCAAGCTGGTGAATGTTCACTCCAAGAATTTTCAGTCGAACACGGCCGAGGCCAATCACGTTTCGTAGAAGACAAAGTCAAAAAACCTAAGAACGTAGATATCGGGCCGCGCATCAATCTCGATGACGAGCGTTGCATCATGTGTTCTCGTTGTATCCGTTTCATGGACGAAGTGGCTGATGATGCTGTCCTAGGCTTCTCTGAGCGTGGTACACACACCACAGTTACTTGTCACCCAGACCGTAGATTAGACTCTAACTACGGCATGAACACGATTGACCTCTGCCCGGTTGGAGCTCTCACCTCTAAGGACTTCCGCTTCCAAATGCGCGTCTGGTTCCTCAAGGAGACTAATTCTATTGATGTGAACTGCGGAACTGGCTGTAACACCACTGTATGGACACGCGGAAGCCAAATCTACCGAGTCACCCCACGCAGAAACAACGATGTAAATTCAGACTGGATGCCAGATTCTCACAGACTCGCATTCCACGAGACTCAGGGAGACAATCGCCTCACTGATCCAATGATCAAAGTCGACGGGAAACATGAGATCACTGATTGGAACACCGCTCTACAAGCATCCGCAGACGCACTAAGAGAATTTCAACCAAGCGAAATAGCCATCATTGCCTCAGCACGGCAGACCAATGAAGAACTATTCCTCACTAAAGGACTCGCAGGTGCACTAGAAACTGCTCATATCGCTACCGTTGAGCGCATTGGCGAAGCTGATGGCAAACTCATCTCATCTGACAGGAATCCTAACTCCAATGGAGCTAAGATCATCCTTGGTGAAACTGTAAATACACTGAATACCATCAAAGACGGTCTGAATAACGGGAGTATCAAAGCACTCGTTGTTCTCAATGAAGACATCTTTGAAGCCGCTGGATTTGCTCATGATGACCTAGCTGGTGCTGAACTAGTGATCTCATCACATATCATTGCTAATAAGACAGCTCAAGCAAGTGACATCTTCCTGCCTGGAGCAAGCTTTGCAGAGAAGCGCGGCAGTATGATCAACACTACGGGAAGATTACAACGCCTCAACCAAGCCCTCCAGCCATCTGGAAATGCTAAAGAAGACTGGGAGTTAATCCGTGATTTAATCCTAGCGATCACAGGAGAAGCAAACGACATGTATATGATTGAAGATGTCCTCAAAATAATTACCTCTAGCATCTCTGAATTCAACGGTGTCACCTTCTCCAAGATCGGGGACCAAGGAATCAAAATCATAGAGACTGGAGTAACAATCCCTCTTCTCACTAAAGAACGCGAAAGAGCCAATGCCGGAATCATTGTAGGCTAAATAATCACTCTGATAAACGATCACTAAATCATCATGGAAGCACTCATACCATTCATCATTATCATCGCGAAAGTCGTTGGCATCACGTTCGTCCTAACATTACCGATCATTGCCTATTCAGTCTACGCAGAACGTAGATTTGCAGCAGTCATTCAAGATCGAGTAGGACCTAACAGAACAGGAATCCCTCTCACCATCTTTGGATTCAAAAAAGATATCAGCTTCTTCGGTCTACTTCAGCCACTTGCAGATGGGCTCAAATTCATCCTCAAAGAAGATTTCGTCCCTTCCCATGTAAACAAGTTCTTCTTTTGGCTTGCACCAGCTCTCACCATGGTTCCAGCTTTGGTAACTCTTTCAGTAGTTCCTTTCGGTTCTAAATTATTTGGTGAACCCCTCGTCATTGCAGATGTATCAGTTGGTCCTCTTCTCATCTTCGCCATCGCGTCACTATCAGTTTATGGGATCACGCTAGCTGGATGGGCGTCCAACAATAAATACTCATTTTTCGGAGGGGTTCGTTCCTGTGCACAGATGGTCTCCTATGAGATAGCACTCGGGCTTTCTGTAATCCCAGTCTTAATGCACTTCGGTGATTTAAACCTCACAAACATTGTTCAACATCAAGCTGATAACGGCTGGCTCATCCTCCCTTTGTGGAATGAGAGCGGGCATCTATTCTCTTCAGTATTCTGGAATAGCCCTCAGACTCATGAGCATTTATTTCTATGGATACCGATGATTATTTCATTCTTTATCTTCACGATCTCTATCTTTGCAGAAACAAATCGAATGCCGTTTGATCTTCCAGAATGTGAGACGGAACTCGTTGGTGGTTATCACACTGAGTATTCGTCCATGAAGTTCGCCCTCTTCTTTCTTGGTGAATATGCAGCAATGATCGTGGGCTCAGCACTCATCGTGACCCTCTTCCTCGGAGGTTGGTCGATTGGCTTCGGGGCCGATGCATGGGTAGTAGGTACATTTGGCGACTGGGCTGGACTCATCCACCTTGGAGTGTTCCTTGTTAAACTTGTAGGCTTCATCTTATTCTTCATCCTTATCCGCTGGACAGTCCCTCGTTTTAGATATGATCAACTCATGAAACTAGGCTGGGTAGTATTCTTCGAAGCTGCACTTATTAATATCCTTTTCGCTGCTGTTATCATTGCCAAGACTAGAGGGAACCTTTCAAATACAGAATTCTTTGTAGCTCTAGGTGGAGTAATCATCTTCTCAGCAGTCATGTTCTATATCGCCAAATCACTAGAGCGCATGCTCGCCTCAGACAATAAATCTGAGATCAAATCATAATTTAAATTCTAAATCTCATGGCTAAAGTCACTAAACTAACACGCCCCACACTCAGTAAATCTGACGAGGTTTACCTTATCGGCATTTTCAAAGGCACACTGGTTACTCTGAAGCACGCAGTCAAATCTATGTTTGGTAAATCTCGTGGTGCTGACTCATTGAACTCATCTGGACTTGGTGTGACCATGCAATACCCAGAAGAAAAATGGGATGATGAACTACCTGAATACTACCGCGGTGCTCCAGCTCTCGTTACGGATGAAATGGACCGTGAACGTTGTGTATCCTGCCAGCTTTGTGAATTCATCTGTCCCCCAAAAGCTATCAAAATCATCCCTGGAGAAATCCCTGAAGATAATGAATGGGCTAAAGTAGAAAAACGGCCTAAGGAATTCGAAATCGACATGATTCGTTGTATCTACTGTGGACTCTGCGAGGAAGTCTGCCCAGAACAAGCAATCTACCTTCGCAAAGACTACGCCATTACAGGGACAAGCCGTGAAGAAATGGTTCACAACAAGGAAAGACTCTACGAAATCGGCGGTAAGCGCGTTGGGCTCGTCAATAAGTGGAACGAGCTAAAGTAATCACACTCAATATCAAATTTACAACATAACATGCCTACCATACTCTTTTACTTATTCGCTATCCTCATGATTGCAGGTGGCGTCTGCGTAGTCGCTCTGAAAAACCCCGTCTCCTCAGCGATGGGAATGATCGGTTCTTTCATCGGACTAGCAGCTCTTCTGATCGGACTGAATGCTTACTTCGTAGGCACACTTCAAGTGCTGGTCTATGCAGGTGCTATCATGGTGCTATTCATTTTTATCATCATGCTTCTTGACCTAAAAAAAGAAGAAAACAAAGAATTTAGTGCTTCATCCATCGCCGCTGGCGTAATCATTCCCCTACTCTTTATCCTTATCACTATCCCTGTTTACCAAAGTGTGAGTAATGATTTCTCTAAACTAGACAAGAAAGCATTAGTAACTGCTGAAGCAGACCTACCGCTATCAGAAGCTCCAAAAGGTAGTATTATACGCACCAAACTTAAGGTTGGTGAACTCGCTGATGTGAACCTTATAGGGCAGAAACTCTTCACCGAGTATAACTTCCCTCTCCAAGTAGTAGGAGTACTTCTCTTGGTTGCGACTGTAGGTTGTGTAACACTCTCGAAGAAGCTCCACGGTGATGAGCCTGACGCAAACCCAGATCAACGCATGGCAAAGACCATTGCCAAGTCTAGCAGTATCCCAGCTGTAGTTCAACCTGTCACAGATACCGAGAATCCTGAGGTTATTAATTCTACCACATCTAAAGACGAGAGCGTGACTGAAGCCGCTGTTCAACCTAAGCCGGGTACTCCAGAAATTACTCTTCCTCTAAATGCTAAGAACGACGAAAAATTAGGCGTCATCTATGATTCACGCCCTGACGACGCTGACGACCTTTTCCTCATCAATGGCGTTGGACCAATCATCGAAGATAAATTAAACGGTTTCGGGGTCTATACCTTTAAACAAATCGCTGATTGGTCACCAGAAGTAGTCTCTCAGTTTGACGATCTGCTTTCATTCAAGGGCCGCATCGAGCGTGATAACTGGACAGCTCAAGCGACTGAATTTCACGCCAATAAATCTATTTAATTTCTCTAACTCAACACTATGGCAACCGCATCATTAACAGAATACCTATTTTTCTCTGGCTTACTCTTCGCAATTGGCTTAGCAGGAGTCATTATTCGCCGCAACATCATCGTCATATTCATGTGTTTGGAAATGATGCTCGCTGCAGCCTCGCTCACACTAGTCGCTTTTAGCCGTGCTAACCTTGTGAATGGCTTACCTGACTACGATGGTCAAATGCTCGTCTTCTTCATCATCACCGTAGCTGCAGCGGAAGTCGCAGTTGGTCTAGCCATTATTGTAGCTCTCTACCGAGCACGTAAGACGATCAGCACGGATGATCTCACATCTCTCAAAAACTAATTTATCAACAACATGGAATTCATACTCTGGTTACTATTTATCCTACCACTCGCAAGCTCAGCACTGATTCATTTTGCGCTTAAGCAAAAATTTGCATCTCTAGCCTCCAAGATAGGCACTATCTCTACTTTCGCTACCCTCGTGATCGCCATACTCTGGTTGTCTGACGTATTCACTACTCCAGAATCATGGACGTGGATCAGTGTTGGAGCATTTGAAGCAACTATAGGTCTCGTCGGAGACCAGCTTGCCAAAGGAATGATGATCGTCGTTTGCGGCATTGGATTCCTCGTGCACGTATTCTCCCTTGCCTACATGGATGAAGATGAATCAAAAGCCCGTTACTTCGGTAACCTTTCTCTCTTCATGTTCTCGATGACAGGCATCGTCCTCGCAGAGAACTTCATCATGATGTTCATTTTCTGGGAGCTTGTTGGACTATCTTCATATCTACTCATCGGACACTGGTATCAGAAAGATACCGCTGCAGATGCCGCTAAGAAAGCATTCTTATCAAACAGGATTGGTGATTTTGGGTTCCTTATCGGTATCCTCATGACTTGGATACTCGCAGGATCAGTCATATTCTCAGAGATGGATGGAAATGCATTTATCGGTCACGGCGCATACATTGCTGGAGCTGCCGTGTTACTAGTTTTCTGTGGAGCCATTGGTAAATCAGCTCAGCTACCACTCCATGTCTGGCTTCCAGATGCGATGGAAGGCCCCACCCCTGTCTCAGCACTCATTCACGCTGCTACCATGGTTGCAGCGGGTGTTTATATGATGGCTCGTTTCTTTGGCAGCATCGGTTTAGAAGCTCTTGCTCAAGTCCCAGCTGTCGAATTCATCGCTTATGTTGGAGCCATAACCTCACTGGTAGCCGCCCTCATGGCTACTCAGCAAAACGACATCAAAAAGATCCTCGCATACTCCACTCTTTCTCAGCTCGGTTACATGGTAATGGCTGTAGGCCTACTTGAACCAAATGCAGGCATGTTCCATCTCTACACTCACGCATGGTTCAAGGCCCTCCTCTTCCTCGGATCAGGTGCCGTCATTTACGCATGCCATCACGAGCAAAACATCTGGAAAATGGGTGGTCTACTCAAGAAAATGCCAATCACAGGTTTCACCTTTATTATTGGAACCCTGGCTCTCACAGCTGTCCCATTTACATCTGGATTCTATTCCAAAGAAGGTATTCTACATGCGGCTCATGCTAATGATAAGCCTTACTTTTTTTGGATTGCCGTTATTGTAGCTGCCTTAACCACTTTCTACATGCTCCGTCTCATATTCATAGCATTTCTAGGCGAGGCTAAGGATGATCATTCTAAACATGCTAAAGAAGTAGAACTAAGAATGTTTGGTCCGCTAGTGTTACTAGCTATTATGGCGTTTGCGTCACCATTTGTATCAAGCTTCATCCCAGCTAATGGCTTTACTCCTGATACAGCATTCCATGCTAACTTTGTAACCGCTGTATCTATCGGCGCGTTCGTAATTGGCTTCATACTGGCGTTTCTCCTATACAAGGGCAAAAAAGAAGATCCCATCAATATCCCACTATTCCAGAACAAATTCTATTTCGATGAATTCTACGCCGGCATCGTAAAATGGTTCCAAGACCTACTCGCTGCCGTGATTCACTTCCTAGATGAATTCGTCATCAATGGGTTACTTGTAGGCGGCCTTACCCGCCTAGCTCAGGGCACCGGCAATCTATTCCGTAAATATGGTCAGTCAGGAAATCTACAACACTACGCTCTCATCAGCGGAGTTGGTATACTGCTCGCCATCTACTTCACCGTCTTTTCTAAATAATCATTTCACTCAACTAACAACATCATCTCATAATGCTTACTTTAGCACTCATCTTGATTCCCTTACTGGCAGTGACCGCTATCTTATTCAGCGGCTCAGCCAATGCCCGCAAGATCGCACTAGTAGCCGCTGTATTAAATATCGCAGCATCTATTGGCGCTATAATCTCTGAATGTTCGGGATTCAGTCTTAATGTCCTTAGCAACCCTAACATTAACCTATCTTTAGATCTTCACTATAACGGAGGAATCTCTGTGGTAATGCTTATTCTTTCAGTAATTGTGACTCTAGCAGCTGTCCTAAGTGGATCCTGTCCTGTAGGAAATGAGAAGCTCTGGTATTCGAGTGCCCTACTGATCTCAGCAGGAGCTATCGGAGCATTCATTTCTACAGACCTCTTCTTCTTCTTTGCCTTCCACGAGTTAGCATTGATCCCTACATTCCTCATGATAGGTATTTTAGGTCGAGGTGACAGAAAGGAAATCGCTTGGAAGATCACAGTTTATCTAGCATTTGGGTCTATCATCCTACTAGCAGGAATACTCATGATCGCTAACCAGCTTGAGAGCTTCGATATGACTAAGCTTAAAGCCTTAGAGCATCACCAAAACGAAATCGCCCTACTTCTCATCATCGGATTTGGAACACTAGTCTCCCTATTCCCGTTCCACAGCTGGGCAGCACCTGCCTACGCATCAGCTCCCGCGCCAGTCTCTATGCTACACGCTGGCGTCTTAAAGAAATTTGGTCTCTATGGACTCCTTGTCGTTGGCTACAAAGTAGTTCCTGATGGGCTAGCACACTGGCTATCACTACTTCTCGTCTTATTACTCTGTAACATCATTTGGGTCGGCCTAGTTACAATCAACCAGAAACGCCTCGACCTAATGCTCGGTAATTCATCCGTCATGCACATGGGTTACATCTTCCTAGCAGTCGCAGCTCTGATTGATAACGGTAGCAGCTTTGCTACAGAAGCTGCCGTTCTTCTCATGTTTGCTCACGGAATCTCTATCGCTATGTCCTTCAGCCTCGCTGACAGAATTCAATCTAAAACTGGCTCACTAGAGCTCAATCAACTCGGTGGACTTGCTAAAAATGCACCAAACCTCGCATTCCTCTTCGGTCTTGTTGGGATGGCATCGATCGGACTACCTGGACTTGCCAACTTCGCCGGTGAGATTATGGTGTTCTTTTCCGGCTTCGAAGGCTGGGATCCAGCAGATGGACTTGGCGCATTACAGATCACTACCATCTTCGCTATATGGGGCGTCGTCATCTCCGCAGTCTACATGCTCCGCGCATTCAAAAATATCTTCCAAGGTGAAACAGTAAGTCGTACTGACAAAGTCAAGCCGCTTAGCCGTAAAGAGAAAACTCCAGCCATTCTTCTCGGACTCATCCTCCTCATCGTAGGTATCTACCCCAATACTATTCTCCAATTTTTCAACTAATCACAAATGAACACATACTTACTCGAATTCTACGTCGTCGGTCTCGGCGTCATCATGTTACTCTGGGAAGCCTTTGCATCTCCTAAGAATAAATCGATACTTTCTCTCATCGGAGCTGCCGGATTAACTGTAATCCTTGCTCTTCTTATTATTGGCAGAAACTGTGATGATTGTATCGCTGCTCCAACATGGCTTTCTCGATTCTATTCTAATGGTGGGCACTCACTATTTTTCAAAAGCTTCGCCCTTGTCAGCACTATTCTCGTCCTACTGATGTCTTATGATTTCCGTGGCATACTTAATAAATACACAAGTAATGATAATTCAGACTCTAACACCGGTGAATTCTACACACTTCCGGTATTCGCTTGCGCTGGTCTCATGTGGATGGCTTCAGCCACTCATCTCGTTTCCATCTTTGTAGCTCTAGAACTCGTTACCATCACCTTCTACGTCATGGTCGCATTCATGCGCCGAAATGTTGGCTCTCTAGAAGCTGGTGTAAAATACCTCATCCTTGGAGCTCTCTCCACGGGTTTCCTCGTCTACGGAATCGCCTGGATCTATGGAGCTCTCGGAACCACTGATCTCACTAAAATAGCCACAATGGATATCACTAGCTCATATACACTACTCTTTGGCCTCTCTCTAATCATCATCTCACTTGGCTTCAAAGTCGGTGCAGTTCCTATGCAACTCTGGATTCCTGATGTTTACCAAGGCGCCCCTAATCCAATCACCGCCTTCCTTTCTATAGCTTCCAAAGCTGCCGGATTTGGTGTGGCCATCGTCATTCTTCAGCCATTCTTAGCTTCTGAAGCTGTGAGCTCAAATGTTGCTATCATTCTCGTCATAATGGCAGCTGCTACCCTTCTCTATGGTAATCTATCAGCTCTCGCGCAGACTAATTTCAAACGACTATTAGCCTATTCCTCAATAGCCCACGCTGGGTTCTTATTATTAGCTCTCGCCGTATCAGA
>JALZVD010000327.1 GCA_023300205.1 Akkermansiaceae bacterium
TGCTAATGGTCAAGTTACCATAGGATGTACAGATTCCAATGCGCATAATTATTCATCTAGTGCAAATTTTGATAATAATAATTGTGAAACTTGTACAGATGGGATTCAAAATGGAGATGAGATGGGCGTAGATTGTGGGGGAGTTCTCTGCGTTCCATGCTGCGTGACCGAGGTTTGCAATGGAATAGATGATGATTGTGATGGAATTATAGATTATGCAGGTTGTAATGGTTGGCTGTGTAGTAATGCTACAGAGTTGACTATAAGCAGTATAGTCAGTGCAGATGGACCAAATGGTGGACAAGGCGCTTCACAAGCAAATGCTACTCACTCAGATTGGTTTTATATAGATGTACCAACAGACGGAACCATATCAATAAATAGTTGCCTTCTTGGTCAAGACACAAGACTATGGTTTTGGGAAGGGACATGCGGTAGTTTAAATTTGATCGCAAGTAATGATGATTTTTGCCCAATGCAAATTGGTGGTCCAGCTTATGCATCTAGTATAAGTAATATACCCGTTGTGGCAGGGAATCGATATTATATAGAATGGGATAATTTATGGTCGAGTAATTCTTTTGATTTTGATTTTGAATATTTTACTTGCCCGTCTGTAGTTTCGACTTACCCTTATATTGAAGAATTTGATACAGGTACCGGCTTATTTGAGAATGGACATACTACTGACATAGACTGGATTTCTATTTCAGGTCCGACCCCTTCAGTTCAAACAGGCGTTAGCTCTACATATTCGATGTCAAATTATGTATATGTAGAAGCATCCATAGCTAATACAGGCTTTCCAAACAAAAGTGCTAGTTTGATTTCAAATTGTTTCGACCTTTCTTCCTTAATTAACCCTGAGTTGACTTTCGCTTATAATATGTACGGATTGGATATGGGTAGCTTAGACGTTTCAATTTCAACAGATGATGGATTTACTTGGACAAGTGAACTGTCCATAGTTGGAGATCAAGGAATAGATTGGAAAAAGGCCTTTATTGATTTGAGTACTTACAGCAGTAATACTATAAAAGTGAGATTTGAAGCTATAACAGGAAGTGGTTACCGAAGTGATATAGGGATTGATCAGTTTATTATTAAAGAGAAGTGCCTGTCATCATGTGGTAATGTATTTGACGCTTCTGTATCTAATTACTTTCAACCTTTTAACACAGGTATATCGGATTTTGAAAACATGAATTGTGACGATATAGACTTCATACTCAATTCAGGTCCAACACCATCGGTTGATACTGGACCTTCAGATGGATTTCCTAATTCCGGAAACTACATTTATCTTGAAGCAACAGGAGTAAATTCTCCACAAAAGATAGCTGTTATTGAGTCTCCTTGTATAGATATTTCAAATCTAAATGAGCCTGCGCTGATATTTGCCTACCATATGTATGGTAGCGATATGGGTTTTCTCGGGGTCGAAATTTCTGGGGATGGGGGAACTACTTGGTCACAACTGACTTATCGAAATGGCGATTTGGGGGATAATTGGTTTACATACTTTTATTTACTAGATCAGTATAGTAACACAGTGAAAATTAGATTTATAGGGGTTACGGGATCCAATTTTTTAAGTGATATTGCTTTAGATTATGTTTGGATTTATGAGTCTTGCCAAGATTTTTATAATATAACTGGCAACCTAGTTAATGGTGCAAATATAGAGGCAAAGGATTATATAATTTCTGATGCAAAATGCATCGGAGGAATTGTAAATTATGACGCAGGAAACTATATTGAAATGACTTCAGGGTTTGAAGTTTCTTCAGGTGTTGAATTCAATGCCTATATCGATGGCTGCGGAGACAACGGTAATCAACCCTTTCAAAATAATGAAGAAGAAGTTAGTAAAATATCTGAGGATACTAAAGAAACTAAAACCACAAATAAATAAGAATGTCTAGCATTATGCATATTGCCAAAGTAAGTAAAGACTTTAGATTAACTAGTAGAGAAATAGAAGTATTGCATCTCATTTGCAAGGGCAATACATTAAATACTATAGCGGGTGAATTGTTTCTATCTCCTTATACTATAGTATCACATAAACAAAACTTAATAAAAAAATTTAAAGCTAAAAACATAGTACATCTTGGTGTATTAGCAGAAAGATATGGCTATCTAGAACAAGAAGTGACCTTAGATTAGTATTAAAAAAAATTGACTGAAAGGGTGTAAGAAATTACGCTCTTTCAGCTATTTATAAATCTCAAGTATACCTAACAACTAACCACAACCTTCCCCATCACCTTCCTCTCCATCATTTCTTCCAAGGCCTTCGGCGCATCGAGTAATGGATAAGTAGCATGCAAATGCGGTTTCAATTTCCCTTCTGCATACCACTGAATCAGCTGCATACTATTAGCCATATTTTGTTTGGGGAACTGCTGAGCAAAGCTGCCCCAGAAGACACCAACGATTTGACAAGATTTTAGTAATGGTAAGTTGAGTGGAATCTTTGGGATGTGGCCGGCTGCGAAGCCAACTACTAAGAATCTACCATTGTAGGTCATGGCGCGAAGTGCTGGTTCGGAGTAGGAGCCACCTACAGGATCATAGACTACATCTGCACCTTTACCGTCCGTCAATTCTTTAATACGTTTTTTTAGGTCCTCGCTATTATAATTAATTAATTCATCAGCGCCGTGCTTTTTGCAAAGAGCAAGTTTTTCATCTGTAGAGGCTGCAGCGATGATACGTG
>JALZVD010000328.1 GCA_023300205.1 Akkermansiaceae bacterium
TTCCCCGTATCCACACCTCTCCTTACTAAATCGGCGGCCATTTCATAAGTAGCCGCAGTAGTACCTGAGTATTGGAACGACCCTGTATCAGTAGACACAGCTACATAGATAGAATCTCTAGCATCGTCAGTAAGCGTTAACCCATGCTCCGTGATCATTTGATAAAGAATCTGCCCCGTAGCTGGTGATGTTGCATCAATATAATTTAAATCACCATATCCTGGATTAGACTTATGATGATCAATATTAATCCACAGCTTAGCATTAGTAGCCATATTTAACGCATTTTCACCCAGTCTAGGCTTATTTGCACAATCTACAGCAATTGCCACCTCGACATCTAAAACCTCATCACTCGGCGACTTAATCTTTTCCGAACCAGGCAGAAAAGCCAAACTTTCAGGCACACCATCCTCATTAATATAAGTAACATCTTTACCCATCGCCTCAAGAGTTGAGCCCAAAGCTATAGTCGAGCCAATAGCATCACCATCTGGCCGAATATGACTAAGTATCACGAACCGCTGATGCTGATTCATTATCGCTATAATTTCTTCAAAAGTATTCATCTAATTAATATATTGTCATAGTTTATCATTAGCTAAAGCTTGAACTTTAGCCTCTACAGCCTCTTTAATAATAATCTCATTTTCGGCCTCGTTAGCCTTACTCTCCTTACTGATTGCAACTGCAATCCAGCGAAAATCAGAACTATTATCCATCGCTACTTTAAGCAGCATAGTCAACGGCACAGCCATTAACATTCCAATCGGTCCCCAAAGCCATCCCCAGAAGAGAACTGACAAAATAACCACCACAGTCGATATGCCAAACCTTCTTCCTAATAAAGTTGGCTCAATAAAATTACCTAAAAAACCATTAATAATGAGATAACCACCCGCAATAATAGCAGCATCAGGCAAACTCCCATTATTAAGTAAAGATAACAAAACTGGTGGGATCCCCGCAATCACCGAGCCCACAGCAGGAATGAAATTAAGAGCAAATGCTAAAATTCCCCAGAGCAACGGAAACTCTAAACCCATTTGCCAACACAAGATACCAGCTAGTAACCCAGTCACCATACTGATCAGCGTTTTTATCCCTAGATATTTCTGGATGTCCTTTGTTGCACTTAACATCCGCTGTAAGTTTGGTCCTTGAGCATCACAAATTGCATTAAACCTGCGACCGAACATCCTAGCCTCACTAAGCATGAAAACGGTGAGCAGCATAATAATAAATGATGTTCCTAAAATAGAAAGTAGATGTGTTAATGCATTTCTTACCCAATCTAAAATATTCTTACGACTGAGCATGTCTTTGAACAACTCACCTAACTGTTCGATTCCTTTTCCAGACTCTATCTCTTCTATAACAATTCCTGGTTCGGGTAATCCATCCTCAGAAGGCTTGATTGATGCGTCAGATTGAGCTAATGCACCAACACTCTCTGACGAACTCAGTAGACCAGCCTCAGGAATAACCAACCCCTCCTCTATAATGGCACTATCAGAAATTCCATCGACAGGTTCATCGAGTTCCTCTTTTCCTTTGAGCCCCCAATCTTCATAAACCTCTGTAGTAAATTCAATAAGTTGATCAGTACGTTGTTCAGTCAGAGCTTGATATTTGGACTCCCACTTACTTTGAAATTCAGAGGTTAAAACAATCCCTAGGAACACCACTCCAGTTAGGAATGCAAAGTCAACGATCACCGTAATCAATACAGCTAATACACGTGGTATACGATGCTCCCTTAACCAGTTAGTGATAGGGAAACTAATCGTAGCAATGAAAAAGGCCAACAGAATAGGCAAAATGAAATCAGCGGCGTATTTCATACCTCCCACCACAATCACAATCGAAGCTAAGATTAAAATAATCTTAGACCCTTCAGCGGACTGATCGAATTTTATAGACTTTTCTGATCCTCTATCTGACTTTAATTTCATTATTCTTATTTATCAAATGGCCACATAAACAACCTCAAGACATAAAAGCATATCTCATTGCTACCTCAAAACAACACTAACCAATGTCATCTATAATTAGGCTATGTTCGTAAACACAGACTGAACATCCGGATCATCTTCTAACTTATCAATCATCTCCTCAATCTCTTCTAGCTGAGTATCCGTAAATTCAACTGAACTATTCGCTATTCTCTCGAGTCCCGCCTTAGTCACTTCCAGCTCCATATCTTCGCACGCTTTAGAAAGTGTACCAAAGCTAGTAAACTCACCATAAGCCACCGCGTCATCTCCAACTGTATCCAGTTCCTCAAGACCATGATCGATCAATGATAACTCCACTTCCTCTAAATCCACACCTTCAGCCTTTTTAAAGGCTACTACCGACTTACGTGTAAACATAAACTCCAGCCCACCACTATTGAGCAAGCTACCTCCTGATTTATTGAAAATCGTCCTTATTTTTGAAAATGTTCGCGTGTTATTATCAGTAGCACACTCTACCCACAACAAAACTCCATGAGGTCCTTTACCTTCGTAATTAACCTCCGTAAAGCTCTCAGAATCTTTAGCTGTCGCCCTAGCTATCGCCTTGGAAATATTATCCTTCGGCATATTCTCATTCTTAGCAGTTGTGATCGCCCCCCTCAACTTAGCATTAGATTCTGGATCATCGCCACCTTCCTTTGCTGCCATCGTGATTGCGGTAGCCAACTTAGGAAACAGTTTTGACATCTTGTCCCAACGCTTCTCTTTCGCTCCTCTTCTTATTTCAAATGCTCTGCCCATAATATGATTAAATTGATGACCTAATCTACACATTCAGCTCCATGAATATCAAGAACCGATATCACCTTAATCGCGATTAGATGACTAAATCGAATCGAACGCCTCATTGAAACGCTTAATGATCTCTTGCTTTCCCTCTATCCCCACTGAAAGACGGATCAAGTTTCGTGACACTCCACAGCCTTCAGCCCACTCAAGCTCATCAAAATGAGCTAGTAATGTATACGGTGAAACAAGAGAAAACTCTGTCCCAAAACTAGGCCCTTTTGACACTTTCAAAACATCAAAAAACTTACCAATCTTCTTATCATTTTTCAACGTGAATGAAAGCAATCCTCCATACCCACCATGCTCAGTTTTCACCACATCATAAAAATCCTTTGTATACAATGAAGGATACCAAACCTCTTCAACGGCCTCATGCCCCAATAGAAAATCAACCACACCCTGCGCTGAAGCATTGATTGGCTTCATTCGTTCAAAGAACCCCTTCGAACCCTCGTCCAGAATCACCGCATCTTGGGCATAAAGCTTGGAATGCCCCTCTCCACAATCTTCATCAAAAAATGCTTTAAGCTCACCATGAAAATGTGAACTCTTAACCAGCTGAACAGCACCTGCCATCACATTGCCTGAACCTGAAATCCACTTGGTCATACTTGATGTCACAATATCCGCATAAGGCTTCACATCAACATTGTAGGCACTGCAGACAGTATCATCGATGACGAGCGGAACACTCCCCGCATCACATGCTTCACGCACCTTACTGAGATCGATCATCCGCAAAAGAGGATTACTAGGCACTTCGCAAAACACAGCAGAAAACTCACCCATCCTTATTCGGTTGAGAGCCTCATCGAATAATTCCCCCTCTGAAACAGGTAAAAACACTACTCCAGAACCAAAATTATTTTGAACTTTAAGCACATCCACATAAGGAAAATCTAACTGGAGTGATTTCTTATTAGGTGAAAGCTTTCTCAACTCCCTATGAACAGCAAACACCGCTGACATCCCGCTTTCATATAAATAAACATCACCCTCATCGTAACCACCTATATTCTCCAACCGTCTCAATAGATCGCTATTGTCATATTCCCACAGCCCCCCTTCATCTAAAACATCTAAGGCTTGACGGCTAGAAACAACCTCACCTGAATAACGCCAGTATTCCATCCCCACTGCATACTGATCCTCAGGAAGAATCAAAACTTGTAGCCCATCGTAACTAGCTATCCTTAAAGCCGCCCCCGACCTAGTCTCTACAAATCTTAAGGCCCGCTGAGCGGCGTGCCTATTCGGAAAAGCAATCACCTTCTCCCCCTCACTAGCAACAGCCTTTTCACATTGCTGAAAAAGGCGTTGCACAGCTGGATGAATGAAAAACCTAGGGTAGCCGCACTGCAATTTTGACATCACCTTATCTCGTTGCTCCTCGTAGCCGATCACTGAATCCCAAGTAGGTAAACACACTGATACGGCATGTCTATCATCTGGGATAGGCATTCCTAAATCTGCTTCATTACAGGCTGGATCTGTGACTAGATTGCGCACGGCGGAAATACATAACCACCTACCAACTTTATGCAAGCTTCATATGCATTAGCCCCATAAATTTAAGATTAAAAAAAATCTATCTAAATTTCACGATTCACCTTCACAGTAACTCACAACCATGGTAAATAACATCCAACATACTCACCGAATATTTCTATACCATGGCAAATCTCAATCTCACACTCAAAGTCTGGCGCCAAGCTAACACCAATGACAAAGGCTCCATTCAAACATATGATGCGAAAGCAATCCCTCAAGAAGCATCGTTTCTCGAAATGTTAGATATCGTTAATGAGAGGATTATTGCTGACGGAGTCGAGCCCATTCATTTTGACCACGACTGCCGTGAAGGCATTTGCGGCATGTGCTCACTCACCATTAACGGTATTCCTCACAGCAAGGAAACCGGTATCACTACATGCCAGCTTCACATGCGTAAGTTCAATGATGGAGAAACCATCTGGATCGAACCCTTCCGTGCTAAAGCTTTCCCTGTTGTAAAAGACCTCGTAGTAGACAGAGATTCATTTGACCGCATTATGGCATCTGGTGGCTACATCGATGTCAGGACTGGTTCAGCACCAGATGCTAACTCCATGCCTATCGACAAGAAAATTGCCGATGAAGCATTTGATGCCGCCGCTTGCATTGGATGCGGTGCCTGTGTTGCAGCCTGCAAAAATGGTAGCGCCATGCTATTCGTCTCTGCCAAAGCCGCTCACCTCAATAAACTTCCACAAGGGCAACCAGAGAAAAATAAGCGCACCCTAGCAATGGTCAGACAAATGGACGAAGAAGGATTCGGCAACTGTACAAACCATTACGAATGTGAAGCCGTCTGCCCTAAAGAAATCAGCGCAGACAACATCGCTAAATTAAACAGAGACTACGCAATCGCCGCAGCAAAAGATGCTCTAGCATAACTCTATTCTCACACAGCCAAATTTATTTTACAAAGCTCAGCTTAAACCCTGAGCTTTTTCGTTACAACTTCTTTTCTTTAGATGGATTATTGGCCGGTCTTCATTAGATCAAGCTAAAAATAGTATTTGAAAAGAGCTATTCAAGCCCCTTCTCTTTTTTGTATCTCGGAGTCATGCTGTATTGACTTTTCTCTCATTTCCACACATACCAATTACATGTCCACAGCACTACCAGCAAGACCTAGATCCGCACCAACTAATAAATCTCATATAGCCATCGTTTGCGCTATGTACAATGAGCAATACACAAACGCTCTACTCCAAAACACCAAAGATGAGTTAACGATCATACGTCCAAACACTCAACTAGACGTCGCTAGGGTACCCGGTGCATTTGAAGTCCCTGTAACCTGTGAACTATTACTCAACAGTGAAGACCCGCCAGACGCCATCATCGCTCTAGGAGTCATCATTCAAGGACAAACAAAGCACGCAGGAATGGTTGCTGAATCAGTAACTAACAGCTTACAACAAATGTCTATCCGTCATCAAAAACCAGTAATCCACGAGGTTCTTCTTGTAGATGATGAGAAACAGGCATACGCCAGATGCATGTCCGCAAACCTTAACCGCGGTAGAGAAGCAGCTCGTTCAGCTCATACCATGGTAGAACTTTTCCTGGCTATCAACCCCATCAAGGCTAAAAAAAACATCTCATTCACTAAGAAATAATTATGTCTAGCCGCAGAGAAATAAGAGAGGCTGCCATTCAGTTTCTATATTGTAATGACCTCGAAGAAGGAGCGCCAGCAGACGAGGCTTCCGATGCATTTTGGGAACTATTACTAGAATCAGATTTCTCTAAGCTTACCAAGGCTTCAGTTAAATCAGTTCTCCACCTCAATCAAGGAAGACAAAAACGTTACGCCAAACTAATAGATAAAACACCAGAGTTAGAATCATTCATCTCGGCAGATCCTGATGCTAAGAAACTAGGCCGTGCACTATCCGCCATCATCAAAAGTGAAAATAAATGGCAAGCACTGATCGATAGTATGAATCGTATTTACAAGCCTCAGAATGAGGAAGTCCAAACTGATTTATCAGACGTCTTACAGGATATATACGTCCTCAATGACACCTTAACAGACCAAAGAAAAGCATGGACATCCCTTCTTGCAGATCACCCGCACTTAAAGATAAAGTCAGAATCTGTCACAGCCAGCATTGACGCCCTACAAAGAGTATCGGACAGGATACACATGGTTAAGAACCCTACTCTATTTCCAGAACATTCAGACGTAGCGCACCTAGTCTCCACTGCTGAAAAAATGCAATCCATGAGGTCATCAGTAGACGAGAAAGTAACGCTAGTCATTAGCAACAAAGAGAAAATCGATACTGCAATCAATTCCGTAGTAGATAATTATGTGCCGGAAAGGATCAATCCAGTCGATCGAGCTATACTAAGGCTCGGTGCTGCGGAAATCTTATTTGATAATCAGCTCCCCGTCCCAGTATCCATTAATGAAGCAATTGAAATATCACAAAAATTTGCATCTTCAGATTCATCTAAATTCATCAACGGAATACTCGATAAAATCGCCAAGTCCATCACAACAACCTAAGTTCAAGCAACATTTTACAGCATGAGTAAAAACTTCATATTTCTAGGAACTGAAAACATCCCTCAAACCGCCTCACTCATAGTGCCGGGAAAGCTCAACCACCAAGAACTCATAGCTCTAGAACAGCAACTTACAGGAAAAAAGCTCATCTGGCTCTGTGAAGAAAAGGTAATTCTCCCCAATGAAACTGAGAACTACTTAGCTGAAAAAAATGCGAACGCTGTTTCATTCTCAGCTACTGACCCAGGATTAGACACAATAGGATCTCAGTTACAAAAAGACCTAGGCAAAGACGGAGTAGCCATCTTTCTTCCTGGCAAGGTTAATGCCCTACATGGAGCATCCTCTCACATTCAAGCACACACACTCAACGCGCTCTGCGCATTAAAACTGCCAGTCACACCTCTAGCGGTCCATGACCCTGCAGAAACCAACCTAAGAACGACAACTGAAACCCAAGGATCTTACCTCGTTTTCAAACCGGTAATAGCCGCTTCTGAACTGAACCCAGCTAAATGGCACCAAGCTAATCTAGTCGGAATCTCTGAAGCCTTTAACCATCGCCCATTCTTAAAAGAATCTCTCGGATACAACCTCCTCAAGGGTTTGAAGTTGAATTCTAAAGTGAAAATCATTGACGGAACTAATGATCAGGAGCGTAACTACGGCATCATTCTCGGTATCGCTCTAGCCTTTGCCCATCACCTCAAAGAGCAAACCAATAAAAAACGTGTTGCTATTATCCTACCTCCAGGAATCGGTGGTCTCGTTGCTAACCTAGCAGTTATCTTCGCGGGTAAAACTCCAGTAAACATAAACTTTACAGCCAGTCATGAAGCCATCAAATCATGTATTGAACAGGCTGATGTAGACAAATTCATCACAGCTGACCCATTCGTCAGAAAGGTCAGCGACTTCCCTTGGCCACCTGTTAGAGACCTCATACACGTTGAACGTGTCCTCCCTACTCTTAAAAAATCAATCAAACGCTGGGTCGTCGTGACCAAGATCTTCTCAGCAGACATGATTGCTAGATTTGCTAAGATCAATAAATCTGGCGGAGATCAAGAAGCCGTCCTCCTCTTCACCTCTGGTTCATCTGGCGCCCCAAAGGGAGTCCCGCTCACACACCGGAACCTACTTGCAAACGTCTGTCAGTTTAGCACCAGACTAGGCCTAAAACCCGTAGATTCTTCATTACTCGGTTGCCTCCCCCTATTCCATTCATTTGGATGCACCGCCACCCTCTGGTTCCCCATCATCCAAGGCATCGAGATCGTCTCATACCCTAGCCCCCTAGACACCAAGAGACTAGCAGAACTCATAGAAAAGAATAAAGTCACCTTCCTTCTCTCTACTCCTACATTTCTCAGAGGATACATGCGCAGAGTCAAGCCTGAACAATTGTCATCCGTTAAACTCGTCGTAACGGGAGCTGAAAAATTACCTACATCACTAGCTGAATCATTCCATAAAAAATTCGGCATTACCCCTCTTGAAGGCTACGGCCTGACAGAAACATCTCCTGCGACTAACTTCAACGTCATCAATGCTCCTACCCAAACAGAAGAGCCTGATCTAAACTCAGATAAAACGGGATCTGTCGGCCAGTTCCTTGCCGGAATAGCTGTTAAAATGACAGACGCCGTAACCGATGAGGAATGTGACATCGACCAATCCGGAATCATCTGGCTCAAAGGAGCTAACATCTTTCCCGGATATCTTAACAACCCAGAAAAAACCACCGAAGTCTTCGAAGACGGATGGTTTAAGACTGGAGACGTCGGCAGAGTTGACGATGAAGGTTTCCTCCATATTGAAGGTAGAATCTCCAGATTCTCTAAAATCGCTGGTGAAATGGTCCCACATGAGACCCTAGAAGCCTCGATCATTGAAGTCCTCGGACTTGATGAAGAAACCGAACGCAAAGTCGCAGTCGTTGGCGTACCAGACGAGAAAAAAGGCGAAGCTATCATACTACTATCTTGCATTACCGAACCAGATACAGCATCACAAGCCTGCATCGATTTGAGATACAAGCTACTGGATGCTAAAATCCCTTCACTATGGTGCCCTAGAGACATTATCACAGTCAGCGAGATCCCTATCCTAGCCTCTGGCAAGCTAGACATCAAAGGCTGCGAAAGCCTTGTTGCTGAGCTACGTTAAAAGTCATTAGCTTCATCATGACTGACACACCAGCTAAACTAGTCAGGCTTGATCGCTTTATGCAGCATGCGTTGCATGACCCAGAACTAGGATATTACGCAACAAACATTCAAACAGTCGGAGCCTCGGGTGATTTTTCAACCACAGCAACACTAAGTAACCTACTAGGGAAAGCTATTTCAAAAACAGCTCTCGACTGGTCACACAAAAACAACGCCCCTCTCAACTTAATTGAAATAGGTGGAGGTGACGGATCACTTGCTAAATCAATAATCAAATCAATCCCCTTTATTAAGCGCTGGAGACTCAAATACCACATCGTCGATAGCTCATGCTCTCTAACCAAAAAACAACAACAAACCCTCCCGCGTAACGTCAAATGGCATCGACAGATAAAAAACGCTCTTAAAAGCAGCAACGGAATCGCATTCATATTCTCAAACGAACTAGTTGATGCGTTTCCCGTTCGAGCCTTTAAAAAATCAGAAGATCACTGGGACGAACTCTACCTACATAACAAACAAGAACACTTCTACCCATGCTCTGAAAACATTCCAGAGTCGTCAGCTCTGAATAGTAAAACTCACAACACAGGTCAGCGTATTGAAGTCCATCAATCCTACCACAAATGGCTAAATGACTGGCTACCTGATTTCAAACGAGGCCAGCTACTCACAATAGACTATGGAGACACTCATCCTGAGCTCTACTATCGCATGCCTAACGGCACACTCAGAGCCTATTCCCAGCACCAACGAATCACCGGCCCCGCTGTCTACACTAACCCAGGCAAACAAGACATAACCGCAGATGTCAACTTTACTGACTTAGTCCAATGGGGGGAGCAGGCTAACCTCGCTACCATCTCATTCATGACACAGCTAGATTATCTAACCCCCCACGCTAGCCAGTCCTCAGAAGATCAATTCCTAATCCACCCTGATGGTGCAGGTTCTGCATTCAAAGTCTTACTCCAGCAGAAAATATAATTACCACAATATAAAGAATCAAATCTCTGTTGAGACTGACCATACTACTTCTTTAATAAATCAGTAAACCTAGGGAACACCTTTTTGAAGAGTGAATTCTTCCCTCCTCGTGATAGCTGGTCTGCGACTAAATCCGCATCACTATCGCTATCAGCTGGACCATGAACATCGATTATATGCTTACCTGAGTCTAGCTGCTGATGTAGATATTTGCTACCCGCTTCTCTACTCACACAAATAGTTACTCCGTCAGCAATAATCTCAATTTTACCGATAGCCGCACTCACTTCAGATAGAGTAATCTCAGCATCCACCAAATTCCCCTTTTTCGTTAAGAAACGATAGCTGCCAAATTCTTTATCATCAGAAATCAAGTCTTGTGAACGCTCCCAGTTAGCCATCTCAACAAACCAAGCTAACAACTGTAACCCGGAAGACACATGCTTGGGGTGAATCATCAACTTAATCTGACTCACAGAATCCAGTGACTTTGAAGCAGTCAGATCATCATACAGAAATGCGATAGCCAGCCTAAAATGATACGTCCTAGTCCACGCCAGATCCTGCACCACCAGATTAACCTGGTTAATAGCATTAGCTATCAAGCCAAACTGCTCCGAAGGATCTTCCCAGCTCGAACTATCAACAACCAATCGGTCTACTCTCCGATACAAACTCTCACTAAACATACTACTAAGCTTCCCCTGCCACCAAAAGATCAATGGCAAATCACTCTGCAAATGCGCAAAGATAGTATTCCTAAACCTGCCTCTAGAATAACCAGTAAGCTGGAATGCCACTTGCTCACAACAAACAGACTTTTGACCATGAGCCAAATGACAATGCGCAGTGATCCAGGCCCTAACAGAAACATCAGTAATATTACGATCTAGTCCTATGAGTAAAGCACGGCAAGCATTCTCTCTCGTAATTTTTCTAATAATTTCTGAATTCTCGGCCAGCGCCCCCGGCTCTTCTGAATACACTGCAAGATTAACAAGAGATGCATTAGTACGAGCTTCATCCGCCTCCCACAGTAATCGTAATTCACTCTCTATCTTCTCCACAGACACCTCCATACCCAGCATCATTGCATTATCAGAAATCATCATTTATCTATTTTTGTGAAAATCTACTTACCTTACAATCTACGCCATGTATTTCCGTCCTTAGCTAACAGATCATCTGCCTCCTCAGGACCCCAAGAACCTGCTACAAAGTCAGCCATCTTAGGCTCGTCACTCGCATCATTCTCATGCCAAGCCTTGTGTATATGATCAATAAACTTCCACGCCTCCTCCACCTCATCACGTCGCGCAAAGAGAGTTGCATCACCAGCCATCGCATCTAACAAAAGTCGCTCGTAAGCTTCCGGACTACCTTTTCCAAAACTCGTTGAATAATGGAAGTCCATCTTCACAGGTTCCATTCTCAATGTCGTCCCAGGTAACTTAGAAACCATTCGCAAAGAAATACCCTCATCAGGTTGTATTCTTATAACTAAAACATTCCCTTCATCAGAAGCACCAGGTGTTGCGTTAAAAAGAACATTCGGAGCTGACTTAAAATGCACTGAAATCTCAGTCGCCTTCTTAGGTAAGCGTTTGCCCATTCTGATGTAAAATGGCACTCCACTCCAGCGCCAAGTATCCACCATACAGCGCAATGCCACATAAGTCTCAGTCATTGACTCAGGATCTACCCTATCTTCCTCTCTGTAACCGACCACGCTCTTACCATGCACATGCCCTGATGTATACTGCGCACGCACCACATTCTCAGAAACTAACTGCGGAGTATCCCACTGCCTTAAAGAGCGAATGACTTTCACCTTTTCATCACGCACACCATCTGCACTCAGATCAGTCGGTGGCTCCATAGCTACCAAACTAAGCAGCTGAAGCAAATGATTCTGGACCATATCCCTTAACGCGCCTGCCTTATCATAATAACCACCACGGCCACCTTCCATACCCAAATGCTCAGAACAAGTAATCTGTATCTGCTCAATATAACGACTATTCCAGAGTGGCTCAAAGATAGCATTAGCGAATCTCAGCACCATAATATTCTGCGCTGTCTCCTTACCAAGATAATGATCAATCCGATACGTATCTTTCTCCTCAAAAGTCTGATTCACCACCTGATTCAAATGCTGCGCACTAGCCAAATCAGTCCCAAATGGCTTCTCCACGATCACTCG
>JALZVD010000329.1 GCA_023300205.1 Akkermansiaceae bacterium
GGTCCTTTTGGTCCTTTTTCGTCAGGCTTAGCTGAAGATACTGCTGTAAGTAGGAGGCTACTTAGTCCGACAATTATTAGTTTATTTAATTTCATACAGTCATAAAACTAATCGACTTTCCTAAAGTTGCAAAGATTTTTTATAGTCAGTTGAAAAATCAAAAATTGATCTCTATACGTTTCAAGCATAGACTATACACCACATGGTCGAGAGAGTAGTCAAACCTGAGATTTTAGATAATCTAGACGCAACAAATCCCGCTGCTATCCGCAGTAGAAAAGACCTCCGCTTAATTAACTGGTGCATGCGTGGTGAATCATGGATTCTCAGTCAGTTAGAATCCTTTGATAACCTCACCAAAGTGGTCGAAGTCGGTGCCGGAGATGCTCAATTAACCAATAAAATAAAGCTCAAATTCCCTCACATTCAAATCATCGCCTGTGACTTAATAGATCGGCCTAAACACCTGCATAAAGAAATATGCTGGCTAGTTGGAGACATCCTAGACAGCGACTGCTTCGATGAAAACACCGTCGTTGTAGCGAATTTATTCATTCACCACCTAGACGATGAGGCTCTCTACAGACTCAGTGATAAAATCCGTCCCTGTAGAGCTCTCATAATGGCAGAACCACATCGTTACTGGTTTAGTAAACTCCTAGGCTATCTAACTTACCCATTAGTCAACAACGTCACCAAACACGACATGATGGTAAGTATTGACGCCGGCTTCCGCTTCGGAGAACTAGCTGGCCTCATTGATCTAGACTGGCACTGGGACGAGCGCGCAGCTCTGGGAGGAATACGCTCTATCGCTAAGAAAAACTTATGAAACGCCCCATCACCATCATCGGAGGAGGCTTATCCGGATTAGCTCTAGGCTGCTATCTACAGAAAAATGGCATAACGGTTACCATCATCGAACCTGGTAAATACCCCCGCCATAAAGTCTGCGGCGAATTCATCTGTGGGGTAAAGACTGAGACTCTAGAAGAACTAGGAATCCTAGACCTCTTCAAGAATGCTCAATCAGTGAATAACATCCAATGGCATATTGCGGATAAGAAAATCTTCGATAAAACATTACCTCTACCAGGAATAGGAATTTCCAGATTTCTTTTAGACGATGAACTTCAAAAAAGATTCCGTTCACTAGGAGGCAACATCCAACAACAACGAGTAGACAAACCAACCTACCTCCGCGACCAACCCAAAGAACACGTCTGGGCATGCGGCAAAGAAAAACAAGGCAAAGGCAATGACAGCCTCCGGTGGCTAGGAATGAAACTCCATGTCTCAGGATTAGAACTCCATGGATTAGAAATGCACACAGGTGGTAGCTCAGTAAAAGGCGGCTACATTGGCCTCTCTCCCATCGAAGACGGTAAAGTAAACGTCTGCGCACTATTTGAAGTCAATAAATCCGTGACAGGAAAAGGACAAGAAAAACTACAAAACTACCTCATAGCGCTCGGCTTAAACACACTCGCTCAGCGCCTCAATACAGCAGAAATAGTAACAGGCTCATTCTCAGCAGTTGCAGGTTTCTCTCTAGGCCATCAAAGCATCTTAGTAGCTTCAGAACAACGCCTTCTGCCCATAGGAGATGCCGCCATCGTCATCCCTCCATTCACCGGGAACGGTATGAGCATCGCTCTAGAAAGCTCTCTCCTAGCGGGCCATGCCCTCCTGCCATATTGCAACGGAAACACAACTAACGACTGGGACAAAGTCTTAAAATCTTACCTCCACGCTCTCAACAAAAAATTCCGCAGACGCCTTTTCATTGCACGGATCATCCATCCCTTCTTCTTCAACAAAACAGGTCAATGGCTACTCAGCACGCTAGCCAAATTAAAACTCATTCCCTTCCGCACACTATTCCGCTTACTCCGCTAGAAAACAGAATAAAACTTGCCTCTAACTAACATGCCCGTATCTTAAAAGAAGATGAAATTACTTTCAATTGCCAGCGGATTTCCTGAGCACAGCTATGATCAAACACAATGTTTGGATGCGATGCGCAATGCTGAGTTTTGGAATCACCTTAAAGAAAGCTCTCGGAAATTATTAGAGAAAATCCTCCAAGCCAACACCGGAATCGATGAACGTAGATTAGCCCTAACCAATCTCTCCGAAGCATGGCAAAGAGACGCTCAAGAACTCAACCTCTACTACGAAAAATCCGCCCCAACCATCGCAGAAAAAGCTGTCCTCAAAGCTCTATCCAAAGCAAACATCGACATCTCAAAGATTGACGCTCTCTTCGTTTGTAGCTGTACCGGATACCTTTGCCCTGGCGTAAGCAGCTATATCGCTGAGCGCCTAGGCATGCGAAAAAACGCCTACCTCCAAGATCTCACAGGACTAGGCTGTGGAGCAGCCATCCCAATGCTCGAAGCAGCCGCTGGATACACAGCTCTACACCCCAGTTCGCGCGTCATCACTGTCGCCGTTGAAATCTGTTCAGCTGCATTTTATGTAGAGGATAACGCCGGCGTTCTCATCAGTACCTGCATCTTTGGGGATGGAGCCAGTGCTGCCATTTGGTCTGGAGATAACAACCATGAAGGAAACTGGAGTATTAAAAATTTCCATTCTCTACATATCCCCGAATCCCGTGAAATGATCAGATTCACAAATGCCAAAGGCAAACTCCGTAACCAACTCCACAAAGACGTTCCAACTCTAGCAGGAAATGTAGTCAAACAACTATACGCAAAACGCAGTTCTAAAGAATCCATCGCTATCACTCACGGCGGCGGAAGAGACGTAATCCTAGCCCTAGAAGAAGCACTACAAATTAATAACCTCAGCCACGCTAGAGAAGTCATGAGAAAATATGGCAACCTCAGCAGCCCCAGTGTCATGGTCGCACTAGAACTCTTTCTAGAAGAATCCACAGATGATAAGCATCTCTGGCTATGTGGATTCGGTGCAGGATTTTCAGCCCATTCCTGTGACCTTATAAGAGAATAATCATCATGATACCCTTTTCAAATTCCTACGTTAACCTACCTGAACATTTCTATCAACGAGTCGAACCAGCGAAAGTTCCTTGCCCTTCACTCATCATCGTTAATGAAAATCTGGCCCAAGAACTCGGCATCGATCCCGATTGGTTAGAATCAGAGCACGGCATAGCCATACTGTCAGGCAACGAAATCGCCGATGGCTCTCAACCACTCGCACAAGCCTACGCCGGGCATCAATTCGGCGGATTCTCCCCCCAACTCGGTGACGGCCGTGCTACGCTTCTAGGAGAAGTCACCAACAAAAATGGAGAGAGAAAAGACATCCAGCTCAAAGGATCAGGCAGAACTCCATTCTCCAGAAATGGCGACGGTAAATCAGCACTCGGCCCAGTCATTAGAGAATACCTCATGAGCGAAGCCATGCACGCCCTTGGAGTACCCACTACCCGAGCTCTCGCCGCCGTCACAACAGGCGAAAAAATAATGCGCGAAAAACGCCTCGATGGAGGCATCTTCACCCGTGTAGCATCCAGCCACCTGCGTATTGGAACATTCCAATACTTTGCCGCTAGAAACGATACAGAAGCACTCCTGACTCTAACAAATTTTGCACTCACGAGACACTATGAGGAAGCAGCAGTCCATCACACACCGGCCCTCACCCTCTTAGAACGAGTCATCACAGCTCAAGCAACACTAGTAGCCCAATGGATGTCTCTTGGTTTCATCCATGGCGTCATGAACACAGACAACTGCTCGATCTCCGGTGAAACCATCGATTACGGCCCCTGTGCCTTTATGGATGACTTCCACCCCAACTGCGTCTTCAGCGCGATTGACCGCGATGCTCGCTACGCTTGGGGTAACCAAGTAAACATCGCACATTGGAATCTCACTCGCCTTGCAGAAACCCTAATCCCTATCATTGATCCAGATGAAGAGAAAGCAATCCAACTAGTTGAAAAAGCACTCGACCAGTTCTCTGAACAATTTATCAACCTCTACCACTCCCACTACAAAGCCAAATTCGCTCTAACAAAAAAAGTCCCCATCGAGTTCATCCAAGAGTCACTCAGTCTTCTAGCTGATCAACAAGTAGACTACACTCTCTTCTTTAGAAAACTCACCCAGCTAGCAAACAAAGAAATCTCATCCTCAGAACTAGAATCCCTCTTCACAGATAATGACGTCTGTAAGACTTGGCTCAAAACGTGGCAACAACACCTAGACCAAGAAAAAATCAAAGCTATGCGCGAGATTAACCCTATCCTCATCCCCAGAAATCACCAAGTAGAAGCGGCTATCCAGCAAGCATACAACGGTGACTATACTTTATTTCATCACCTTCACTCAGCCTGGAAATCTCCCTTTGTAGTAGACCCTAATGACACAGACCTAGAAGCAGCCCCACTTCCACATCAACGCGTCACACAGACGTTCTGTGGAACTTAAAAAACTATTCTCCTAACCTTTCAGTATACCCTACCTTAGGCTTACCCTTGGCATCCAAAATATCTGACTGATACCATTCAGCTTTAGCCTCACCATTCACCACAGTGATCGCTAAAAACCCTCCATTTGCTCCAAAATAACGGTGATACTCAGGATGCTCCCCCGGATTCCCTCCAAATCCATGCTCAGTATTAATCGGTCCACACCCCATCTCAATGATCCCAGTCTTAGGATCTTTTGAACAATATTGCCAATGTCGATCACCACAGATCACATAGGTATTCTTTTGCATCGCTATAAAATCTCGTAACTCTTGCCCCTCATACTGAAATGCCTTATTGGAATGGTTATCAGCCTTCCCCTTCTTATCTGGCCCCACAATCGGTCCCGGAGTGAGAATAAATTTAAATTTTGCATCAGATGCCGCAACCGTCTTCTTTAACCAAGCCTTCTGCTCTATTCCTAAAATCGTTTTTTCAGGGCTATCCTTCATCTTATTATTAGACCGGAAGTCACGGTTTTCAGTCATCCATATCTGAACATCCTTCCCCCATCTTACAGTCCTATATGTCTTCTCATTCATAGGAACTTGTTCACGAAAAATCGCCACCCCATCATCAAAATTCAGATCACCATAACTCTGCCCCGGATACGAATCATTCATCAAAGTATCATGGTCATCCTTCATAAAATAAGAACTCACGTAACGATGAAACTCACGGTTATGCCCATAAGAATACATTAACCCCCACTTTGCTCTCGCCTCCGCAATAGTCTTACAAAGAGGTGCCTTATCATAATAAAGAATATCTCCAGTATGCACAAAGAAATCAGGCTTAAAGGCCAGCATCTGCTCATACGCAACATGCCCTTCCTTACCTGAATCAATACTCCTTACAGCTTGACATGTCGTCACAACAAATGAAACGGGAACAGCCTGCTCACGGGTTGGCGCCGTCTTAAATTCACCAGATATTTTCCCTATCTTAGCCCCCACCCCTTCCTTACGGGCCTCTACTAAAAATGCGTACCGCGTATTCGGCTTCAACCCTAACAACTTATACTGATGAGAAAAATCTGTCTCACCTCTCACCTTCACCCATTCAGTCACTAACCTCTCATTAGTCTCCCCTTGTTTCCAATAGATCACTCTCCCCTCACCAGCTACCCCAGGCACCACAGATACTGGCATCCTGGAATTTCCTTTCGCCTTACCCTTTAAACCCTCAGTAAGGATAGGCAACAAACCAAAATGAGCTGCATCAGCCTCCGTCAGCCTTACCCAGATAATAGCGCTACTTTGATCCACCTCACCCACCTTAATCCCACTAGCGAAATAAGGCTCCTCACCTTGCACAGAAAAGCTAAACAAAAAGCTAGCGAGAAACATTATTGTATATAGTTTTTTCTTCATCGTGATCGTTCTAAAATATTTGTGCGTAAAAAAATAGCCTGCCTAGGAAAACCAAGACAGGCTAAAAATTAATAAGGAAATTGCCTGTTAGCAACTTCCAACTTGAATCAATTCAATTATGAAATCAAATCTGGCCAGTCTTCAGTATGGAAGAACTCACCCTCTGCCTTATCTACACGCTCATAAGTATGAGCCCCGAAGAAATCACGCTGAGCCTGAAGTAAATTCGCAGGAAGTCTCTCTGCTCGGTATGCATCATAGTAACTAAGTGATCCACCAAATGAAGGAACAGGAATACCATTCGTAGCCGCAACCGCGACCACTTCTCTCCAGTCTTGCTGAGCTGAGTTTAGAACCTCAGTGAAGAACGGTGCAAGCATCAGGTTAGTAGGAGCAGAATCTCCTTCATAAGCCTCTGTGATACGGTTAAGGAATCTTGCACGGATAATGCAGCCACCTCTCCAAATACGAGCGATCGCACCTAGATCTAGCTTCCATCCCTTATCTTCACCTACCTTAGAAATAAGATCAAGGCCCTGTGCATAAGATACGATCTTAGATGCATAAAGCGCATTACGAACCTTCTTAACAAGATCCTCTCTACTCATACCCTTGAGCTCAAAGCTCCAGTTACAAGGACCTTCAAGAACTCCAGATGCAACCTTACGCTGGGCTCTAAGTGATGAAAGAATACGTGCTTCCACAGATCCAGCGATCGTGGAGAAAGGCACTGCCTGCTCTACTGAGCCCATTACCGTCCAGCGACCAGTTCCTTTTTGGCCTGCCTTATCAACGATTAAATCGACAATATCTTTACCAGTCTCAGGATCCTTCTGCTTAAAGATGTTTGCCGTGATCTCAATGAGGAATGACTCTAAGTCTCCCTCGTTCCAATCAGCAAAGATCACAGCTTGCTCTTCATTACTAAAGCCAGCTGCTTTGAAAATATTGTAAGCCTCACAGATCAGCTGCATGTCACCATACTCGATGCCATTATGAACCATCTTTACAAAGTGACCTGCCCCACCTTCACCTATGTGAGTTACACATGGCACGCCGTCTACCTTAGCTGAAATAGACTCAAAGATTGGTTGCATCACTTCCCAAGTGCTCTCTGGACCACCTGGCATAATCGATGGACCCTTAAGCGCACCTTCTTCTCCACCAGAAACACCAGCTCCAATGAAACGGAACCCCTTCTCAGAAAGATACTTCTCCCTACGCTCTGTATCAGTATAAAGAGTGTTTCCTCCATCGATAATGATATCATCAGGATCAAGTAATGGAATCAGTGACTCAATCACTGCATCCACTGGCCCACCAGCCTTCACCATGATCTGGATCTTGCGTGGTGTTGATAAGCTATTAACGAAACCTTCTAAAGTCTCTTCACCTACTAACTTTTTCCCTGGATTTTCTGCGATGAATTCCTCCATCACTGAAGTCGTGCGGTTATACACGGACACTTGGAAGCCTCTGCTCTCTACATTGAGAACTAGATTTTGGCCCATTACTGCTAGGCCGATTAGGCCGAAGTCGCTTTTACTCATATTTTTTATTGATTGAAAATAGTTGATCTACTCTTGGGATGTGACTGCATTATCAACAAAGTTTTCATTTACGCAACGAGAACTTGCGTCAATCTCATACACATTATACAGAAAAATAATTACCTCACTTCTAAATAAACGTGATTTTCAATAACGAGAAGTTGATCAACACCGTATTCTATGCACACTCCTGATAGTAATCGTGAATATTCCTAACTCCATCACCGCTTTCAGACTAGTCCTCACTGCCGTCTTTATCGCAGCTATCACCATGCAGCAACCATGGGCAAACATGTTAGCACTCGTCAGCTTCATCATCGCCGCCGCCTCAGACTGGTTCGATGGCTACTTCGCTCGTAAGCTAAACCTCGTCACATCGCTAGGTAAACTCCTCGACCCCCTAGCAGATAAAATCCTAGTAGCCGCAGGCTTCATCTACCTCAGCTCCAACCTCGACTCCCAAGGCCTCTGCCCAGTCTGGGTCACCTGCGCCATCATCGGCAGAGAATTTATGGTCACGGGCCTACGCCAGATCGCCGTCGAACAAGGAATTGTAATCGCCGCAGACCGACTAGGTAAATGGAAAACAACCTTCCAACTCACCTTCATCATCACTGCCCTGACCTTCATCACATGTGAACAAATCGAAAATCACAACTGGTTCTCCGAACTCTTACTCACCATCTCCAAGCCTGATAGCTACCTCATGCCCATCACCCTCTGGGGTGCCGTAGCCCTCACCCTAATCTCAGGATGGAATTACCTCTGGAATAATAAGCAATTACTCAAAGGATAAAGCCTCCACGCTTTTTGAATTGCACTCATTCCTGTTAAATGGTTAAATGTTAATAAGTCTTAAATAATCATTTAAGACATAATTCCATTTATCACCATGAAACAGCAACATAAATCGCAAACTCAAGCGAAAACTAGAAGCCGAATCTATGATCATTGTGTCTTAGTATTAAATCGTAATTGGCAAGCAATCTCAGTGATCAGCCCGGCAGATGCTTTTGCTCACCTTGTATCAGGAACAGCAGACGGCCTGGAAATAGATCAAGAAAGCAACATGAACCCCACCCCCTGGGATCAATGGACAAGCCTACACATCCGTGAGCAAGATCACTCCATTGGAACAGCACGTGGATCGCTAAGAATACCTACCATCATCATTCTAAAGAGCTTCAATAAAGTTCCCCTCTTCCGTCCCAAATTTGGGCTCAAAGCACTCTGGCTTCGTGACGGCGGTGTCTGTCAGTATTCAGGAAGAAAACTAAACTTCTCAGAAGCCAGCATTGATCACATCATGCCTCAGTCACGCGGCGGCGAAACCAGTTGGGAAAACTGCGTGTTATGCGAGCGCTTTCTAAACTCAAAAAAAGGCGCCAAAACACCCGCAGAAGCAGGACTCAAACTCCGCACCACACCACGTGAACCAAAAGCCATCCCAGTCACCCTCACTTTGAAAAACACCAGAGGCATCAAAGAATGGCAGTTCTTCTTAGTAAATAAAGCGGCTTAAATATTAGGATATACCACACTGAGAGTCACCACAAACCAGAATTGTGCTAGGTTAATAACCATCTACTTTCACGAGATAGCGAGGCTTAAAAGAGATTATGTGAAATTGAATTCTTTAAAGTTCCAATAATAACTCTCACAAAGGTCACCTTTTCGTCACAATTAAACATTTTACTAAGTTTACCAATTAATGAGATATATTATTACATTATAAGTTAAATAGCTTTCACCAAAAGCCAATACTTGAAAAAACGATACTATACTATATAAACAAACAATAATATGACAAATAAAGTAGCAAAAACAATGATCGGAGCTATTGCTTTATCGAGCGCAGCTATAACAGAATCTCACGCGGAGTCCAATCAAGGTGACTTCTTCGAAAGACTTCAAAACGCAGCGCTACTATACAAAAATAAAGATAACCCTTTCATCCAAGAAGTCAAAGTATTCGGTCGTGCACACGCTCAATACGCTAACGTGAATGGTGAAAATGGCGCAGGCAATGACTTCGGCGAAAGCTATGAAGAAGTTCGCCGGCTCCGTGCTGGCATTAAAGTGAAAGCATTCAATGGCTTCGAAGCTCTTGTTCGCGCTAATTTCATTAATGATCAATCTCCACGAGGTGGCGATCGCGACCTTGAATTCACCACTTTCGATGAAGCCTACGTAGGCTACAACTTCGGTACAGTTGCTGGCATCGATGACCTCAAACTTTCCTACGGACGTTATAAAATAGCACTCAGTGCTGAAGGCCAAGATTCATCTAAGAAAATTAAAACTGTTGAACGCTCTGCGATCTCTAACAAAGTATTTACAAATCGTTACACCAGCTTCCTTCTCTCTGGCTCACGTGGAAACGTTGATGCTTCATTAGGTTTCCTCAGCCTTGACGACTCTGAGTTCATCGGTAATTTCAGCAGAGGCCATGCTATCTATGTTGACACTGATATAGAAATCGGTGGTCATGACTACAACTTTAACGCCCTCTACAACCTTGATGAAGGATCATCCAGAGATGAAGTAGGAATGGACTTTAAATACGCAGTCTCTCTCGATACTAGCAGAGAAATCGCAGGATGGGATATTGTTTTCAACGCAATCTATGGAGACAACGGAAGTAACGGAGGCTCAGAAACTGGTGGCGCATTTTGGGGACTAGTGATCCAGCCTTCTAAATTCATCGTAGATGAAAAAGTAGAAGCTGTATTCAGATATGCTTACCAAGGAGCTTCAAGAGATGAAGGTGTTAGTGTCG
Organism: Akkermansiaceae bacterium; assembly: GCA_023300205.1. Taxonomy (GTDB): domain Bacteria; phylum Verrucomicrobiota; class Verrucomicrobiia; order Verrucomicrobiales; family Akkermansiaceae; genus Rubritalea. The sequence goes on from JALZVD010000329.1 coordinate 10,171, forward strand.
TGAGACGCTACTTTGGCCAGGCTCTTCGTGACAACGACACAGGAAGCTCTTCAGATCAAAATGGGGACTCACACCACAGTATCTACGCGGGACTCAACTACTTCTTCAGTGGTCACAACAGTAAGATTCTAGCAGGTGTTGAGTATGAAACTATCGAGACTCCTACAGGATCCGCAGATGGCTCCACTCTCTGGCTCGCATACAGAACTTACTTCTAGACCTCTAACAAACGATATGAAAACCGGAATATCTCATATTCCATCTAGCTATTAGTATCTAGTTCATCAAAACTAAACAACATTCAAAACGCAGTTTCCCCATACGGAGACTGCGTTTTTTATACGCCAGCCTTAAGCCTCCCATTCAGACCAAATTCAGATTTCTCACACCTATAAAAAACGCCATCCATATCCTAGTTTAAAACTCTATACAGAATATCATTCTATTCATCGACGCAACTTAATTTATAAATACGCTCACTTTCTCCAAGGACTACTCATCTTAGTATCGCCCGGACACTAACCTCAAAGTCAGTGGGCCATGCCGAGCGAGCACAAAAAAAGGCACACCACGAAAGATGTGCCTTTTGAAAATGTAATAAACCTCTGTGAGTTTATCTTGAATAAAGCTCAACAACAAGCTGAACGTTTACACCGTGATCCATGTCCTCTTCTTCAGGGACACGAGCAATTGTTCCTGCCATAGCGTCACGATCAAGTGTGAGCCACTCTTTAAGTGGAACTGCCTGTGTGAGGTCTAGTGCGCGGAGTCCAAGCTGCTGTGACGCTGGTCTCTCACCTACTTTGATCACATCACCTGGTTTGCACTGGAAGGATGCAATGTCAGTCTTAGTGCCATTCACTGTGATGTGTCCGTGGTTGACTAGCTGACGTGCAGCTGAACGTGTGTTTCCGAGTCCTAATCTGTAACAAACGTTATCAAGACGAGTCTCAAGAAGTTGGCAAAGTGTATCACCAGTAACTGCACGGCGACGTGCTGCTTCTGCGTAGTATCCACGAAACTGCTTCTCTAGAACTCCGTATTGGAAACGTAGTTTTTGCTTTTCACCGAGAGCGATTGAGTAGTCAGACTTCTTCTTACGTCCAGCGCGGAATCCGTGCTGTCCTGGTGGGAAGTTTCTGCGCTCAAGTGCCTTTGATGGTCCGAAGAGTGCTACTCCGAATCGACGACTGATCTTATCTTTTGGGCCTATATAGCGTGCCATAATATAAAAATGTTAGTTGTTAGTGTTGGTAGTTAAAATTATACGCGACGAGCCTTCTTAGGACGGCAACCATTATGTGGAATAGCAGTTACGTCTTTGATTGCTGAGATATCAAGTCCAAGTCCCTGTGCAGCTCTCACTGCTGACTCACGACCTGCGCCAGGTCCCTTTACACGTACCTCAACAGTCTTAAGACCATGAGACATTGCCTGACGGCATGCGTCTTGGGATACTACCTGAGCTGCATATGCAGTGCTCTTACGAGAACCTTTGAAGCCCATCTTACCAGCTGATGACCAACCGATGGAGTTACCCATTGCATCAGTCACGCTAACTAGAGTGTTGTTGAAAGTAGCTGTTACGTGCACTATTCCTGTGGCAACGTTCTTGCTTCCTTTTGCTTTATGAATCTTGACTGACTCTTCTTCGCCTCCGGCGATTTCAGCGAAGATATCCTTTTTCTTCTCATCTTTCTTAGGAGTTTCAGCAGCCGGAGTTCCCTCAGCCTTCTTCTCTTCCTTTGGTGCTTCTACAGTTGCATCAACTGGAGCGGCAACTTCTTCTTTAACAGCGTCAGTTGCTTCTGTTTTCTTTTCTTCAGACATTATTTTAAATGGTCTCTAATTAATGGTTCTACTTCTTGCCTGGTGCAGAAACTGAACGCTTCTTACCTTTACGTGTGCGAGCATTTGTCTTAGTACGCTGACCCCTTACAGGAAGTCCACGCTTATGACATTGCCCACGGTAGCAGTTGATGGATTGAAGACGCTTCAAGTTGCCCTGAAGTTCACGACGAAGATCACCTTCAATAATGAACCCCTCTTGAGTAATCACTGACGCGATCTTCACTAGTTGTTCTTCTGAAAGCTGACCTGTACGGATATCTGGACTTACACCAGCGTGATCTAGGATCTTTGCTGATCTTGTGGTCCCAATACCGTAAATATACTGGAGTGAAGCTTCGATGCGCTTCTCGTTTGGAATTTCTATTCCGAAAATACGTGCCATAATGATACTCTATTTTTCGTGGTTAATAACTGTGCTCCGCAGATGTTTATGCGCACTGTGCGCAAAGCGGGACGGCTCATTTAGCAAATGTCACTAGAGATGCAAGTAATTTATAGCTTTTTTTATTCTAAACCACAGCCAATTACCTCGATTACGCACAAAACCTCACCTTTCATTCATCATCAAAATCTGCCTTCACTCTCACAAATTGTTTAACCTTCTGAGTCGTCGTATGAACAGTCTCCACAGTCACTGCCTCAAACTCACTTCCCAGCGTAGGATGTGGAATGGCCCCTAACTCCACATAAGGCAACAACCATGAGTCGAATCCCTCTGTAACCTGAACCAAGTAAGTGAGATCATGCGTGCCCGCCACGCGTCGATTATAAGTAACATTAAATTTATCTCTCTCACCATCATAAGCAGCTAATGGCGTAGATCGTTCACCATCTGAAACATGCGGATTCCCACCAAAAGCATATTCACCCAGCTCGCTCACACCATCACCATCACTATCAGACTGCCACATTGTCAAACTTGGTGTCCCATCTCCAAAATGGTTGAAATACCATAAATCACTCTCAGTCTCCGGACCAACAGAACGTTTAAGCGTCAGAGCATCCAAGGCTACATTATTACCACCCCCGTTCTGCGCACGGCTCACCGTGAGCGCAAAAGTGTAAGTGGTGCCAGAATTTAAAGTAGTCCCCGCTGTATCGATAACAAATAGCTGCCGGGCACTCCCTCCTGCCTCAACCTCCGTCACATCTCCACTAAAGTCTTCACTTCCAGAGGAGATGACAAGTTTCCAATTCACCGAATGGTCCACTCCTTGATGCCCACCGTTATTATTCACAGAATAAGAACTAACCTCAAACGAGCTCGTTCTGATGGATTGTGATGGTGTAAAAGTAAAACTAGTGCTCCAAGGTGCATTAGTTTCTATATTACCAGCCACCCCTACCGCTGGTCCTGAGCCTCCAGCTCCAGAGACCGTAGTATTGAAACCACTAGCACTACCAGTTAGTAATAGACTATTACTAGCATTAGCCCCTTCCCCTATATCAGATGACCAAGTAAACCCTGAAATCGTTGTTCCCGCCGTCGAGAACCCAGTGAAATCTGTATGAAGAACATCAGAACCATCATTCGG
>JALZVD010000330.1 GCA_023300205.1 Akkermansiaceae bacterium
TAGTCAAATCAACCAGATAGTTAATATTTATTAATTACATAGTCATCCATAACTTACTCCAACTTCAATGAACGCTTACCCAAACTTCAAAATGATCAATTAATAAACTAATAACCAGTAACTTAAGAAAGTAAACACCCCCTAATATAAGACCCTCATCATTCATCAATCTGTATGATACGGCAGCCGCCAGGCAGCGGCATCAGAGTCTAAATATCTAAAAACCGAAATACATCAAAAATAATCTCTTTAAAAACATCAAAAAAGACAATTAACTCTGAAAATGGTTGACCCAAAAGCATTCTCAGTTTAACACCGCCCTCCGCTCTGGCAAATCACGTCAGAAACGTAACATACACTGCAGGAGAGTCGCCACCATTAACGACTCGCATGACTGCTACAAACAACTAAATAACAACATGGCAACCAACAGAAAGCGCAGTAAGCGCTATGCAAAGGCCGCTGAACTAGTGGATCGCACTAAGACATACGGCATGGAAGAAGCTGTCGGAACTCTCAAGAAGTTCCCTGCTCCTAAGTTTGACCCTACAGTCACACTCTCATTCCACATGGGCATCGACCCTCGTAAATCAGACCAAATGGTTCGTGGGTCAGTGTCACTCCCACACGGAACTGGTAAAGACATTAAAGTCATCGTCTTCGCAACTGGTGACGCAGCTAAGGCTGCAGAAACAGCAGGCGCTAACGAAGTAGGTCTTGACGACCTCATCAAGAAAGTCCAAGGCGGCTTCACTGACTTTGACGTAGCTATCGCAACTCCAGACGCAATGACTGAAGTGCGTAAGATCGCTCGTGTTCTTGGACCTCGTGGCCTCATGCCTAACCCGAAGACAGGCACAGTTACGGACGACGTAGCAGCAGCTATAGACAAAGTAAAAGCAGGTAGCATCAACTACAAAGTAGACAAAAACGGTGTCATCGCAGCAGGTGTTGGTAAAGCATCATTCGACGAAGCTAAAATCGTTGAAAATGCTAAAGCACTACTCGAAGCAGTTGTTAAGGCTAAGCCCGCATCAGCTAAAGGTAACTACATCCAAAGCGTAACCATCGCATCATGCATGAACCCAGGCATCAAGCTTGAGGCTTCACTCTACGCACTCTAATTTAACCTATTTACGAAAGGAAATCACTATGAATCCTGATAAGAAAATCATCATCGACGAGCTACTTGCAAAAGTAAACAGCTCACCATACGTACTCGTTATGGACTACACTGGCGTCACAGTAACTCAGTTCACTACCCTACGTGACTCACTCCGCGAAGGCGGCGCAGAATGCCACGTAGCCAAAAACACCTACATGAGAGCAGCCCTCTCAGAAGCAGGTCTTCCTGACATCAGCGCTGAGCTCACAGGCCAGACAGCATTTGTCACTGGTGAAGGTGAAGTCACAGCTGCCGCTAAAGCAATGAAAGACTTCGCTAAGAAAGCAGAAGACGTAAAAATCAAAATCGGTATCCTTGACGGAGAAGTCATCGATGCAGCTAAGATCGACGTCCTCGCTTCACTTCCATCACGCGAAGAACTACTTGCCAAGCTACTCTCTGTTATCAACGAGCCAGGAACAAGCATCCTGCGCGCGCTCAACGAGAAATTCGGCAACACAAGCTCTTCAGAAGAAGAAGAGTAATACACAATCTGATAAGATGGCTGCCTGAGGTAACTCTCGCAGCCTGATAACCAACATTGGCTCCTCGTCGGAAATTCGGCTGAAACTCTGAAATAACCCAGATGCCCTGGGTGCGACGAAACCTAAACACAAAACAAATAGAAAATAATACATATTATGGCTGATCTAGCTAAAATCGCTGAAGAACTCGGCAAACTAACAATCATCGAAGCTGCTGAGCTTGTGAAGAACCTTGAAGAAGCATGGGGCGTATCTGCCGCTGCTGCTGTTGCTGTTGCTGGCCCTGCTGGTGGCGGAGAATCTGCTGAAGAGAAGACTGACTTTGACGTCGTCCTCGAAGAAGCTGGTGGAAACAAAATCGCTGTTATTAAGGCAGTGCGTGGAGTTGCATCAGGTCTCGGACTCGCTGAAGCTAAGAAACTCGTTGAAAGCGCTCCAGTTAACGTTGCTGAAGGCCTTCCTAAAGAAGCTGCAGAAGAGGCTAAGAAAGCTCTCGAAGAGGCAGGTGCTAAGGTTGCACTCAAGTAGTAAACACACTTTACTAGCATTTTAAATAATGCAAGCGGCTCTGTCTAATCACAGAGCCGCTTTTTTATGCCCTCAAATGGATAACAAAATAAAACCATAACCAACAATCTAGCTACTCACCGTAGATTGTGAAAATCTTCAAGCCTGCTATCATCGTTAGCTTCATCTACACCATCCTCCTTCTATCATGCCTACTCTCTCACCAAACTAAATACTGACTTCACAAAAAAAATCCAAACAATAAAAAACTACTACTCTACCCCCACCACTCCATCAGTGACCACCAAAGTCCTATCACCATAACTTGAAAGACTCGTATCATGAGTCACCACAACAAGCGTAGAACCATCCTCATCAGACAACTCTAACAAAAGCTTCATCACCTCCGCACCATTCTTAGAATCCAAGTTCCCCGTCGGCTCATCCGCAAAGATAATCTCAGGCTTATTCACCAACGCACGTGCTATCGCCACTCGCTGCTGCTCACCACCACTTAACTCCGCAGGAAGATGGTCAGAACGGTGTTCCAAACCCACTCGCTTAAGCGCATCAAGCGCAGCCTGCTTATTCTGCCTCCCTCCTATCAATGCCGGAATCAGCACATTCTCCACAGCAGTGAACTCAGGCAATAGATAATAATTCTGAAAAATATAAGCCATCCTACTATTACGCAAAATCGACTGTTTCTTCTTCGGTAATTGATAAAGATCTCCCCCATCAATGATCACCTTACCTTCATCTGGCTCCTCTAGCCCCGCTAAGGTATACATCAATGTCGTCTTACCTGCTCCACTTGGCCCACAAAGAAACACCTTCTCCCCTTTTTGAATCTCTAAATTTACCCCCTTAAGCACCTCCACACGCTTTTTCCCAATGCTATAACCTCGGTGGATATTTTCTGCTTTTATCAGCGGTTTATTCATACCTATTTAGCTAAACGATAATACCATCATAAGCGACTAAAAAGGCCACAAAAACACGGACGATACCAGAGGAACATCATCCAACAACACTCTATCTTACCACCCTGCATCTCAGGGAAAACTTGCACTATTCTCATAACCGTCAATACTAGCAAACATGACGAACCGTGAGGCAACTATAGCACTCAATATGCTCCCAAAAATTGGACCAGTCAGAGTCCGCAGACTACTTAAGTTGCTCGACTCACCAGAAGCCATTCTTAAAGCACCCATAAATACCCTCACCCGTGTATCTGGAATAGGGAATGAAACCGCCAAGATCATCACCCACTGGCAAGACCACATCGAC
>JALZVD010000331.1 GCA_023300205.1 Akkermansiaceae bacterium
CTCCACCACCTCTGGGTGCACCGCCGTCGTCGCATGGTTATCGAGATAAATCACCCCACAGCTGTAATCGCCCCCCTCCGGTTCGGCAAGCCGCCTTCGGCGTGGTGACACATTTTGGCCTCTGGATCCGATCAAAGTGACCCACCTTTGAGCCGCAAAAGTTAGGTGAGCAAATAACCCCTATGATACGGACAATCAATCGCAATTAAGAATCAAGAAACCCGACAAATACAGATATGATTATTAACAATCAAAATGAAAACACCTTTCTATCTCTTTTAAGAGGTTTTGATTTTGACAAAAACACTTAAGTTTCAGAACTCTTACTCCTCCTTGGCCTTTTTGGCCACTCCCCCCCCCTCCGTTAAATTAGGAAAATGAAAATCAACCAACTCCTCCCGTTTATAGGACTCGCCTGCATCACGCAATCTCACGCCCAAACCTCACTCCTAGATTTCCTAGAAACTCAGGGTTTCAATGACAGTGATTCCATCAATGGCACCTACGATCTCGGTTTCCAGGCGACAGGTCTGGAGCTCACGATTACGGGTGATGGAACTTATAGAGAAGCGGTCCGCGATGCTTCCAATCGATTTGGCGTTTGGGGGAATGGCTCAGTCGTATTCAGCTTCAATCAGATTGTGGCCGTTGATACGGTCTTAGATGGTAGAAACCGCCCCGGTGAAGTGAATTCCTGGACTGGGAATGGAGAGTTAGTGGACTCCTTCGCCGATGCCTCATTCTACAGCATTACGCCAAACTCCTTTGAGAATATTTCTGAAGATTTCCTGGTTGAGGGAGATGTTTTCGTAAACTACGCAGCCACCTCAGGCTTCACCATAAACATTACTGGGCGTGACGATCAGCCGATCGACCTCGTGATTGATCTGCAATTCAGAACCGCCGTCCCTGAGCCCTCAGCAGTTCTGCTCCTCGGCCTCAGCGGGCTAGGATTTATGGCGCGCCGCAAGCGATAGCGCCACCTGAAATCACACCCCATTTCACAAGACCACTACACTCAGGTGCAGTGGTTTTTTTTGTGCCTGTGCGACAGGGTGACAGAGTCATCGAGCTAGGGGAAAAAGTTGCTAGAATCTTTCTTTGTTCTCCAGCCCCAATCGGGGCTGGTAAGTTGGTTACTGAAAAATCCCTAGCCTCATCGCCCATCTACAATCGACCATCTTGATAAACACACACGGACCATGCATGGCTATGTATGCCTACGAAAACGATCTCAATCGAACTCGATGCCTACGAGAAGCTGGCTGCGGCAAAAAAGGGCCCCCGCGATTCCTTCTCGAAGGTCATTCGTCGCACTCACTTTGAAAATCCGGCTCCAACCGGAGCTGATTTATTGGGACATTTGGACAAGCTTTTTGCCAACCTCCCCGATGACGGTGTTTCCCTTGCAGATGCTTTAGCCGAGCTTCCGGAAGATCCCCCGTCGTAACGCGTAATATCTCGGAATTCGCCCGCGTGCCTGATTTGGAAGTGCGGGGGTTTTAAAGAATCGTCATAAAGAACGCTCCAGACCTCCAAGGGATCATCTCGCTCAACGACGCGCGGTATCAATTTTTCTCACACCGCTTCTTTGCCAACTTAAACATTAAAAAAATTAATTTTTGCCAGAAGGTAAAACATCCACCCTCTTTTGAATTTTGATCATTTGCCTAATCAACGAAACCTTCTCAGTAATGATCAAAGAGGAGGCATTCGGCACCGCCGAAATCTCACCAAGGTCACTTAAGCTCCCGAACTCTGCTTGAAGCAACTTAAGGCCTTCCTCTGGATCAAGATGTTTAAGTCTCATTACAAACACCACCAACTGATCCTCGTCAGGAAGCTGAGATTCGGCTGTGTAAAAGCCCGTCGACACAGAACCACCACCGGTAATAGGCCCAGATCGAATCAATCGGACAACGACTTCATCACCAGGAATCGGAATCATCGCGAAACCTTCTGTCAGGAGGATTAATCTAAGAAATCTTGAAGCCTGAGTATTGGTAAGCGGACCTTTTATCGAGAATGAGACTTTCGCTTTTGAGTCCTCAGTTCTCATGAGCACTTTCTTTCCGCTATAACTTTCATAGAGCTTCGCAACGCTTAGAACAGAGGCCTCTGTCTCACTAATCACTTCGTCAGCAGCCACAACGATCTTATCTGGATCAGGTATAGTCCCATTTTTAACCGATTGATCAACAGAAGCCGTTTGCTCCGGAACACTCGATTCAGAAGTTGAAGGATCTTGGTGACACGCACCAAGTATGAGTCCAAGTAAAATAGAGCCAAATAATTTCATAAAATAGTGATTGTGGCTAGCTGGAGCGCGTTATCGCAATCGGCAAAATACAAACCCAAAGCCGCTACGCATCCGACAAAGATGTAAGTGATTTCAGACCGATTCTTGTCTGTCATTTCTACCTACTCTTGAAAAATTAAAACGGCATCGTGACGACTCTACAAAAAAGCGTCCGACCTTTTCAGGACGAGCGCTTTGTGATTTTTTCGAATCAGATCACTTAGCCGAAGGTTACGACTTCTTCCTCGGAAGGAGGAACATTATCGTCACCGGATGGTGCGTCAGCAACGGGTCCGACGCCGCTATTCCCTTCACGAAGGGCTGCTTTTCGGGACATCTTCACGCGGCCTTTACCGTCAATTCAGACATGCTTAGCCCGCCGAACGGATTAGACTAATCGGATCCGCGTTCCTCCAATAATTCCTTCGCGAAAGGATCGCCATCGGCGGCAAGCTGCTTGATCTCACTCCAGATAACTTCCCGGACTTCTGG
>JALZVD010000332.1 GCA_023300205.1 Akkermansiaceae bacterium
AGACCTGTTAGACACGTGATGATACCAATAGGAAGCTTCACAGTAAGCTCACTAATATTATGCTGATGCGCACCCGTGATCGTAAGATAAGTGTTTGACTTCCGCCGCTCAGATGGCTTAGGAACAGGAATAGATTCTTCACCTGTTAGATACTTCACTGTCAAAGATTCTGGATACTTCTTAGAAAGGTTCTTAGCCTTAAGGTCAGAAACCTGTGCCACAATAGTGCCCCCCTGCTCACCAGCCTTAGGACCAATATCGATGAGGTTGTCTGCCGACTTCATAATCGCTTCCTCATGCTCCACCACCACAACAGTATTCCCCTTATCTCGGAGATCATGCATCACCTTGATGAGACGATGAATATCTTGTGAATGAAGTCCTACAGTAGGCTCATCTAGAACGAAAAGCGTGTTCGTAAGCGCGGCTCCTAGACAAGTAGTGAGATTCACCCGCTCTATCTCTCCACCTGATAACGTCCGCGCTGGTCGGTCTAAAGTTAAGTAACCAAGACCCACCTCATTCAGATAATGAAGCCTCGCCTTAATTTCTGTGAGAGCATGCTTCGTAGAACTATTTGGCTGCTCAGTAGGAATATCATCAAAGAAATCTTTAAGTTCTGTTAGAGGCAACTGCCACAGTTCAGGCAAAGTTTTATTATTTAGGAAAAAACACTGCGCATAAGGCTTCAGCCGTGTTCCATCACATGACTTACAATCTGTGTAGGCCCTATAATTAGCCAAGAACACACGCACATGCATTTTATATGCCTTAGTTTCCATCCAGTCAAAGAAGCCCCGCACCCCATACCACTGACCACTTCGCCAAAGCTCATCTGCATTTCCATGCTCACCCTGGATCACCCAGTCTTGCTCAGCCTTAGTGAGCTCATGCCATGGTGTGGTAGTAGAAACATCCGCAGCCTTCGCGGCCTGCAACAAATCTCGCTGACAGTCTTCACCACGAGCAGTCTGGAATGGTTTCACCGCTCCACGTTTGAGAGACAAAGAAGGATCTTGGATCGCCTTATGCAGATCAATGCCAATCACTTTTCCAAATCCTCGGCAATCGTCACAAGCTCCAATAGGAGAATTAAATGAAAAATGCGCCGCAGTCGGAGCAGCTAAAGTAAAACCAGTCTCTGGGTTCGTCCAGTTTGTTGAGAACTTACGCTCTGCACTATCGCAAACAATCGTCACATTCCCTTTACCATTCGAAAGCGCTGCCTCGATCGCTTCATGCAGTCTCGCCTTATTCCTAGAGCTCAGTTTTACTCGGTCTTGAACAACCTCAATTTCCTTACTCTTAAACTTTTTCACCTCTGGTGTCTCATCCGTCCGGTGCATCTTCCCGTCTATTAATATCCGCAAATATCCCTGCTGATCAAGCATCACAAAAATTTCCTCAACACTCGAATTACTAGGTGCCGGAATACTAAAGGTGATGAGCGCGTTTTCATCCGCATAATTTTCTAAAAGATCACTAATAATACTTTTAGGAGTATCTGGTTTGATTTCCTTACCATTATTAGGATCCAGTGCCTTAGCCAGCTTAGGAAAAACCACTTTGAGGTAATCATTCAGCTCAGTAAGCGTGCCCACAGTCGACCGCGTAGTACGTATAGTATTCTTCTGCTCAACCGCAATAGCCGGAGGAATATGATCGATCCTATCCACAACCGGCTTATCCATCCGGTCCATGAACTGTCGCACATAAGGCGAAAACGTCTCAACATAGCGCCTCTGCCCCTCTGCATAAAGCGTATGAAATGCCAATGATGACTTCCCAGATCCAGAAGGCCCAGTAATCACAGTAAACTCACCATGAGGAATATCTAACGAGATATTTTTCAGATTATGCTGATTAGCCCCCCGTATCTCGATCTGAGATCCTGTTATTACCTTAGCTTTAGTCTTGGACCTTACTTTTTTGGCTACTTTTTTAGCAACAGTTCTCTTCGCAGTTTTCTTTTTGGGCACGCAGCTTATCTAAACCCTCTATCCCGTTTTGGCAATTGGACTTTTACTCCTTTTTAAGCACTAAACGCACAAAGCCAGTAGACATAATCTACTGGCTTTGTTTTCTTTGGGGGATGCACTATGTGCCTTTAAATCATTTAGCGTAGCCTCGGCTCCTTGCATATTGATAGCTTACGATGCCATTCACGATGCCTTCGGCCATTTTCTGCCTATACCAACCTAGCATGCAACGCTTTCTCTCATAATAGTTACTCACGAAACCACATTCTACAAGAACCGCTGGGTTTTTGGCTCTTCGAAGCACTGCGTATCGGGCATACTTCACTCCGCGACTATGAGCTCCATATTTTTTAAGCATTCCTGACTGGATATAACTCGCTAATGGCTTCGATCGGCTCGTATAATAGAACGTCTCTAGACCCTTAACTGACTTATTGTAAGTATAATTATAATGAATCGATACGAAAATAGAGTTACTATAGTAGTTTCCTATCTCAGCACGCTTAGTGAGAGAGATAAAAACGTCACTCTTACGTGTCAGTCGTGTACTATAGCCTTTTTTGCGTAAAAGGTAATCAACCCTGAGCGAAGTATCTAACGCTAGATGCTTTTCGTAAACTCGCCCGTAGCTTCCGCCGTTATCTTTTCCTCCGTGTCCAGGATCAATCACCACCGTCTTAAATTTCCCTGCTTGGGAAACTAACGTGGTTGCCATGATCGAAATCAGACACGTAATAGTTTTTTGGATTTTGTTCATTTGTTCATTTCTATGCTAATGGTTATGACTCGGGAGATGACTTTATTGCTTATAAGATTAACTTCTAATCTATATTTATATTCCTGTCAACGATATATTTTAAAAAACTTTATTTTTTTTAAAATTAAATAACACCCTTAATTTTCACACCTATTCTACTAATTTAAAGTAACTTACGTTAAATTATATAGATTGCACGTAATGGATATCCTGAAAATTAAATTTTAAAAAAGGATGAAATTTTATATTTTTATAGAGAATCTCTATTTTTATAGACTTTAAATAATAGATATCTATTCAAAATAACTTAGCTGAATCATGATTCCACTAGAATTGGACCATAAAATCTGGCAATCATCCTAAAATAGCTTACAGATGTTCGTGGCGAATGAGTGAAAGGCTAAAAGAATTTGAACAATGGGGTGAGGACGTGATCTTTGGCAGAGCTAAAGGCATACGTGCCAATCTTATGCGTATAATTTTACGCGGTTTATCATGGCTATTTAGAAGCTTAGTTTCATTACGTTTGAATTTATTCAAACGAGGCTGGAAGAAACAAGCACACCTTGGGACAATGGTCATTAGTATCGGTAATATCACCATGGGAGGCACTGGTAAGACACCAGTAGTAGAGTTATTCGCAAGAACTCTCCGTGATAAAGGAAGAACAGTCTCCATTTTAAGTCGAGGCTACAAAAGTAAGCCACTAGACAAGCCTCAAGAATGGATTAGCAAAAAAGATGGCCTACTCATAGACGAGGAAAATATGCCAAAAGTTGTGAGCTGTGGCCACGGAGTGAAGCTAGACGTTAAATATGCTGGAGATGAACCATACATGCTCGCTAAAAACCTCCATAATGTCTCTGTCGTCGTAGATAAAGACCGAGTTAAAGGAGGTAAGTTTGCCATCCAAGAACTCCAAGCAGATATCCTCTTACTAGATGATGGTATGCAGTTTCTTAAAATTGCTCACAGTATTGACATTGTTTTAGTAGATTCTAACAGCCCATTTGGCACGGGTGCCATGATGCCAAGGGGAACACTCAGAGAACCTCCTAAAAATCTCTGTAGAGCAGACTACATTTTCATCACTAAATGCAGACAAGCACAGAATGAAAAACTCATCAAAAAGATCAGAAAGCATAATAAAGTAGCTGAGATCATAGAGTGCACCCACGGCCCAGTGCATCTGGAAAATGTCTTTAATGGCGAAATCAAACCGTTGACTTACCTCAAAGA
>JALZVD010000333.1 GCA_023300205.1 Akkermansiaceae bacterium
CGCCGTATCTACCGCCTCAAACCTATCGCTGACACTATCACCCCACCCTGGCCCACCTTCGCCCAAGACTCCGCAGACTCCCTAAATGCCATCTGGGTCTCCCACCGACCCAACCGCAAAGTCTCTGGCCCCCTCCACGAAGAAACAAACTACGGCCCCACCGAAACTCCCGGCGTCCTCGTCCGCCGTAAAAGCATCTCCGTCCTCAAAGACACCGAACTCAAAAAAATCCGCGACCCCGAAGTCGCCCGAGCCGTCACCGAATATCTAAAGCGCGAAAAACGACTCTACCGCTCCGACATCGGAGGTAAGTCCTTCAAAGAAGAACTCGACGCACTCTTCTCACGCCATGACAGCCTCGTTCAAAGTGACATCGACCTCATCGATGACAAAAAAATCCGCGACACCCTCACCGCTAAACTCACAAAGAAGAACCCACTTCAAGACGCCGAATTAGGGAAAATCACCCTCCCCTCCGGCATCCCCATCAAAAAAGCCCGCCTCCTCATCGCAAACAAAACCGCCATCCCCCTCAGAACCCGCCAGCCAAAAGAACTCCTCATCCCCGGCAACACCCACCACCTCGCCATCTTCGCCCTAGGTGACGGGAAATTTCACTTCGAACCCGTCACCCTCCTAGAAGCAAGCCGTCGCAAAAGGGCCAAACTTCCCGTTGTCGATAAAACTCCACCAGAAGCGAATCCAGGTGCAGAGTTCTTCATGCACCTCTGCTCTAAGGACTCTATTCTTGCCGAGATAAATGGAGTAAACACCCTCTTTGTTTTTAACACAATGAACTCCACAAGCGGACAAACTTGGTTTTCTTCACACTCTGAAGGTGCCGATGGACACAAGAATTCGGAAACAGGTAAAGACCTAAGAAGAAGCTGCAGACCAGGAACATTCGCCAAAAACTTCCCCAATGCTCGTAAAGTCGAAATCCTTCCAAACGGGGAAATCAGAAGTTCATAAATGGATTTATTACCTTCAGCCCCTCAAATTTCTGACCGTGGCTCAAATCCTCAGAATAAAGAACCTCACAGTTGGCGTGGAGCGCGGCAGCGATGATCGTAGAATCCCAGTGAGAAACTTGGTATCGTCTTCTGATCACCGTAGCCTCAAAAATGAGGGCGTGAGTCACGGGAACCACCTCCATCTCTTCTGCCATTCGCAGCATGAGATCAATTTTATCCTCCGTGATGTGCAGCTTAGGCTTCCTCAACGCATTACTAATAAACTCTTGCAAAACTTGAGTTGAGATCACCGCCTTTTCAGAATTGAGCAGAGTTCGGCAGACCTCACCTTTCCCCTGATCCTCTTCCGCTTTTGACCCAGCATATAAGAAGATATTACTATCGAAAAACAACTTAGCGGTCATGGCACTCTTCGCGGCTTAGAGGCTCGATCGACTCCGTATTTTCAAACCGAAATTCAGATAACATTTTTTTGATACGATCGCGGCGAGCTTCCTCTTTGTTCACACTCTCCTCGCCGGTCACCATCGCGAGGCCTTTTACCACCAGTTCCTTCAGCGTCGTCCCAGTCTCAGCGGCCTGCACCTTTGCGCGCCGTACCAAATTTTCAGGGAGATCAATCGTCGTTTTCATGCAGCAGTATTTACAGCTTTACAGCTAAAGTTGCAAGATGTGCTTTTTTTCGAAAAAATCCATCAACTCCACTATTGAGAAATGATCTCACTGATGATAAATCGAAAAACATGATAAAACATACCTTAGAGATCTCCCAGCGCCCCGCTCGGCTTTCATTAAGGAAAAAGCAACTCGTCATCCATCTCGACGAGGGAGAAAGAACCTTCGCCTGCGAGGACATCGGCATTCTTGTTCTCCAAAACCCCGCCATCTCGCTTTCCTCAGCCCTTCTCAATGCCCTGCTCGAATCAGGGGCCGTTGTCGTCATCTGTAACGAGCGCCACCTCCCATCCGGCCTCATTCTCCCCACGATCACTCACACCGAGCTGGTTCCTAGACTCATGGCCCAGCTCGAAACCGGCCAACCCGCCCGCAAAAAAGCATGGAAGGCCATCATTCAAGCGAAGATCACCGCCCAGCGAAACGAGATCACCACACCCGCCGCCATCGCCCTTGACCGCCTCGCCAAAAGCGTCCGCTCCGGCGATCCCGAGAATCACGAAGCCCAGGCAGCTCGCCTTTACTGGCCCTCCATGTTCCCAGAACGCTATGCCGTAAATGACAAGCGTGACTCTGAGAGCGAATCCCTCTTTAACTCCGCCCTCAACTACGGTTATGCGATCATCCGGGCCTCCGTGGCCCGCGCCCTCGTTTCAGCCGGACTCCACCCCGCCCTCGGTGTCTTCCACCACCGCCGGAATAACCCTTTCTGCCTCGCCGACGATGTGATGGAACCCCTACGCCCTCTTGTCGATCGGACCGTAAAGAAACTCCTCATAGAATCAACCGAACCTCATGATGGGATTCTCCAACCTGAACATCGCCGAGCGCTTCTGGAACTTCTCAACACCAACGTCTCTTTTGCCCAAACAAAAGGGCCCCTCATGGCCATCCTCCCACGCTACATCGCTAGCTTCTATCGCCTCCTTGTGCGGGAAAGCGATATCCTCGAAGTCCCAACCTACTGAGCGATGCACATCTCAGGTTACCGCTGCATGTGGATCATCGTTTTCTTCGACCTCCCTACCGATACTAAAAAAGCGAAACGCCAATACACCGACTTTCGCAAAGGGCTCCTCGAAGACGGCTTCGCCATGATGCAATATTCCGTCTACTACCGCCACTGCGCCAGTAAGGAAAACGCCACCGTCCACATGGACAGAGTCCGAAAAATCGTCCCCCCAGATGGTGAAGTCCGCCTCATCCAATTCACCGACAAACAATTCGAGCGCATGGAAGTCTTCCTAGGAAAACGCAGAACCAAGACCGAAGAAGCTCCTGCTCAGCTCGAAATGTTTTAACCAAAAATCCCGAAACCCACTCAAAATGAGTAGATTCCGGGAAATAGATGGTAATTGATCACTGCTCGCAGTCAATCCGCAGCAAATCGGAATAAGTCCGGAAACCAAAAAAAATGGTAATTGATCACTGCTCGCAGTCAATCCGCAGCACAGTCTCCCAGCCAAGGGTGGACAGACGTATGGTAATTGATCACTGCTCGCAGTCAATCCGCAGCTCAT
>JALZVD010000334.1 GCA_023300205.1 Akkermansiaceae bacterium
GCGGCCTCGGCTCTCTTAGCGGCCATGAACTCTATCCCCTCGGCTGTCGGGTTCGTCGGGTCCCATTTAATTCCCGACAAGCTCTCTGTGAGGTGCTTCCCTTGGATCGTGGCGTATTCAGCACGGGTAGCGGCATCCATCTTAAGAGATGCCTTCCGACCGCCTACCGTCCTGTGAACCGTGTAGGGAGTATTCTTAAGGACTCTCTTCACTGACAAGTCCACCCCGTTCTTGCGAACGTAGGAGTGAATGTAGTCGTCTTTCACGTCTGACTGGAATCCTTTTGTGATCGGGCCGGGCATGAATACCCCTCCCGTGTTTTCCATAGGATTCCCCCATAGGTCTATTTTGATGGACTGACCGCGAGGGTTTAACTCGGCGTCGATGTGCTGCCCTATCTGCATAATGAGAGGGGCTGAGCGGTCAACGTCTCGGCTTCTGGCGTGTTCATCGCTCCCTCTTGACGCTTGGCGGTAGAGGTTGGGGACCATGCTCGTTAATTGCGAGGACATCCAGCGAGAGACGCCGTAAGCGGCGTTGTCCTTGTCGTATTCGCTCCCGTCTCCTAGTGACTGAGCGTCTTCCCATAGGCTCACAAGGTCGGACACCCCACGAAGGTAGGTTTTGTCTTTGGAGGCCGCGAGAGCCAATCCGGATACCGAAAGAATCTTACTAGCCAAGTCCGTGTCTTTCTTCCAGACCTTAGCGGCATCAACGGCGAATCCGGCTGCGGAGGCCACTGGCTCATAGCGGCTATATTGAATTCGATACTCGCCGATTTTCAAGGTGTAAGCCTCCATCCCGCGTCTCTTTGCCAGAGGTCTCAAGACTCCTTCAGCTCCCTTCCATGGAATGTTCCCCTCGATGGCGAAGAAGTTGTCTTCTTCGTCTTCTCCTTCCAGCATGTTCATGATCGCCATCGTGCCTGCCCATGCAAGAGTCTGCTGGGATAGGTCACTCATGAGGCGAGCGCGGTCATAGATCTGAGCGGCTTTTTCTTGGGCGATCTTCTTCATTGCGGGCCTGTCATGCGCTGAAGCGTCACTAATGGTCCCGATATAGGAGGTCAACGCCCTCGCCATGTCGATTAGAGCCGTGGCACTTCCTAGCGGGGAGTATTCCCATCCCTTCTTGAAGATGTTTGTCGGGGTGTTCACGAATGGAAAGATGAGATCCAAGATGACCCTGAACGGCTTGATGTCCGAACGCTTTCCTTTATTGATCGCCTTAGCGAAGGAATCAAAGGTCTGGTCAACAACCCCTTGCTTCACTCCTAACTCAGCTTGGAAGGTCAATTCCTCGGCCCTCTCGACCGCGTGCTTCCAAGACTTCGACCCGTATTCCATCTCTTGGGCTACGAACGTCTCGTAAGCCTCAGCCTTGAGCCCCTGTTTCTTTGCTTGGCGGTGAGCATAAGCCGAGGCTTCTAAGGTTCCGACAATCCCTTTAGCTAGTTCATCGAATGCCGTGAGCGTGTCGAACGATATGAGGCGAAGAGCCTTTGCAATCTTCCCCTTCAGATGTGGCGTGATAGCCTCCCCTTTGACTCCGCCGAACTCAATCAGCTCAGGACGAGCAAGAGATTCAGCCTCAAAGATTCGCGACCTCGTTTGGTATGATCGAACGAGGAGGTTGATTCCTTTCATGATCGCCTTCCTCATGTGTTTGGCCATGACGACGAATTCACTGAGGGTAGGGGAGTTCGCGTCCTTCGCCTTGAATCCCATAAGGGAAAGCGTGTCGGACCAAGTGGCCTCGATCAACCTCTTTGGAATAAGCTCATAAGCGGAGAATATGGTGTTACTGGAAATGTTGGTCACGTGCGTCTTGATCCCTGTGAGGATAGACATCTTCCGCCACTCCATAATCTTATCCCATGACCAACCGTCCGCGATACCGATAGCTTCAACGAGCTTGCGTGACGCCTTTGGATCGTTGATGTCGTATTCACCTGCGAAGTATTTCAAAGGCTTAGGCTCCCCCTGTAGGCTGGTTGAGTCTCCGGCCTGCCATTCACCCGTGATAGGGTCCTTCACGTCGAGTCCCACACTCTGCTGGGCAGGTCTCTGATAGCGTTGTTCCATCTCCTTCGCTACCCATGCGTCCCACTCTGCCCTAGGACGGTCACGGGCGGGCGGGAAGTTCTTGTTTCGCTTCGGAGACCTCGTAGGAGGATTCTTCTTTTTCTTCCCCGTGTCATCGAAGTAAGCCGATATATCGACGAATCCAGCGGCTTCAAGCGCGGCCCGGGCGTCAGCTGATGCAGAGAGAGCGAGGTCTGTTCCTTTCTGGACGGCCTCAAAGTAAACGCGCTCCATCTTGGCCTCGAAAGCCTTGTAGAGCCTTACAGCCTTCCCATGATCAACTCCCGCCGCCGTAGCAGCTTGATCGATGAGTTGCGGGATAGGCGTCCCTTTGGCCTGTCCAATCCTGATGGTGGAGAAGATCGTGCGCGTCACCTCGTCGGCCTTTTCGATCCCGATCTTGACGAAGTTCCCTGTCTCTCCGGCTCGTCTTTCGGCCTCGGCCACAATGCTTTCGGCTTGGTTCTGCCACGCAAGAGCGGCGTCCACGTCGAACCCTTTGGTTTTCAGTGTCTCGCGAACCTGTTTCATCTTCGTGATCCAGTCTCCTAAGATCGCCCGCTTGTCTGCCGCAGTCTTGGCCTTCCGTAGATTCACCGCCGCTCCACCGTTAGGAGTGAGGAGTGATTCAGATAGGAAGAGCTTGGCCCGCTCCTGTGGAGTCCTGAATGGATCTCTCCGCATCGCCAGCGCGCGCGCCGTTGCCGTCCCATCTTCGCGGTAAGTGTTGATGAAGCTCGCCATCTGGATAAGGCGGGCGTCGGATACTTCGCTAATGTTTGCCGTGGTGGTCTCGCGAACGATGATCAACTTTGCGGCCGCAACTTGAGCGTCAGTAAATGAGCCGCCGCCTTTGTGGATCCGCTCTAGCTCTGTGATGGTGCCTTCGTAGTTGTCGGCCAGCATCTTGCGTGCCTCGATCTCTACCTCTTCAAAGCCCCGAACGTCCGGCAAGCCCTCTTCATTGCGAATCTGATCGACCGCAGCGACTTGAGGGATGGAAGACAGCGCGAGGTCAGGACGCCCGCCATCGAGAGCCCCACTTGCGTCAGTGTTGGGAACCAAGTCCCTATCCTTCATCGCTTTGCCGATAGAGCGAAGCC
>JALZVD010000335.1 GCA_023300205.1 Akkermansiaceae bacterium
CGTGACCCCAAACAATGCGATGCCACAGAAACCCCCTTCTGATAAGTTTTCAGAGAATTGTCCACCACCCCCTTCTTCATCAGCTTCATCATCTCATTTGTGAAGCAACCAGTATGAATCCCTAAATGCTTATGCTTATACAGCTTCGTAAGCACAGCTTGTGGACTATTCCCCATACTAGCCTGAATCGTAGACCCATCCTCTATCAACAGCGCAGTATACTCAGCAGCCCTCATATGCTTCTCATCATAGACCCAAGCATCTTGGACCGCTGGTGCCGCAGACTTTCTAATTGTATAATTCAACTTCTTCAAAGAAAGAACCGTATCACCATGAGTTCTTGGCATCTTCGGATTGATCTGTGCCACAACACACCTCGCATACTTCACCGCAGAATAAACAGTATCAGCACTCAACCCAAGCGACACCATCCCAGCATGATCCGGCTCACTCACCTGAATGATCGCCACATCTAACGGCAATATCCCTCGCTCAAAAAGTCTCGGAATATCAGAACTAGGAGTCGGCGTATAATCCGCCTGACCTGTTTCCACCGCAGTCCGGATCGAACGTGACATAAAAAATGAATTCGTCCGAAATGCTCCTTCATATTCCGGCTCTATCCATGGCGTATCTCCCACCGTGTGGACATGGCATAACTCCACATCCTTAAAATCATCAGCGTGACTCAGTAAATCATCAATCAGCGCAAAGGGAACACAAGCCCCCCCACCGATAAATGCGCGTCCACCATGAGAGATAATTTTCTGCCACGGAATCTCCATGCTGTTAGACTAAACCCAACAACACGGAAGACTCAAGCAAAGAGAATATCCTACAAGTCTCTATCCCGATAAGTAGGGAACGATTTCCCTCTCAGCTTAGCTCGCTTAAGATCAGAACAGATACTATCAGCATCACTATCCTGCACTTGCACCAAACAATGCTTAGGGAACATCCTTATCCTACCAAGTGACCCATTCTTTATACTACACTCAGAATAGACCATCCCTGCTATTTCACCAGGACTCACTCCCAGCTTACTTCCTAGACCTATAAATAACTGGGTCATACCCTCCTTAAGATCCGGTTCGCTACGGCGCTCACCTTCACGTCTCACACTTCTCTCAGAACGCTCTCTTGGTGCACCCCGCTCAGGTCGCTCACGTCTTCCACCACGCTCGTCTCTATCACCACGTCTACCACGGTCTCCACGATCATTCCTGTCACGGCGATCATTCTTACCTCTATCTCCACCAGGTCTATCCTCTTGAATTTCCTCGCCCTCTCTGCCTTCTTTATCTTTCAACTGTGAAAATAACGCAGATGCAATGTCGGTAGCAGTATGACCATGCTCTAGCAAACGATCGATATAATGCTTATAATCCTTAAACCCTCCTTCTTCGATTTTCTTCTGCACAGAATCAAAAAGAATATCAGCACGCTTACCTTCCACATCCTCTTTTGTAGGGATGCGCTCACGGCGGATCTTCTGCCTCGTAAATCTCTCAATCCCCTGCAAACGGTAAACATCCTTACCAAACACAAAACTCACTGCCTTACCCTCTCTCCCTGCTCGGCCTGTTCTACCAATACGGTGAATATAATCCTCAAAATCCTGAGGTAAATCATAGTTAAACACCGCCTCAACATCCTCAACATCAAGCCCGCGAGCAGCCACATCAGTCGCCACAAGAATCTCCACTGTCCCATCTCGGAAACGCTTTAGCACACGCTCACGCATCTGCTGAGTCACATCACCATGAAGCCTATCAGCCGCATAACCACGAGCTAGAAGTGACTCAGTCACCTCATCCACATTGCGCTTAGTATTACAAAATACCACCGCTAGCTTAGGAGACATCGTATCAATCAATCGTGAAAGAACCTCCACTTTAGAACGGTTTCTCACCTCATAATACATCTGGTCAATCGCATCAACCGTCCGCGTCTTCTTCGCCACCTCAACCGTAGCTGGGTTTTTGCCAAAATTCTTGATTAATCTCTCCACATTGCGATTCATCGTAGCTGAGAAGAACAATGTCTGTCGTTTGCCTTTAATCTGTCCTAGAATCTCTTCCATATCCTCACGGAAGCCCATATCCAGCATCCGGTCAGCCTCATCCAGAATCACTAACTTAAGGTCCTCTGTACGTAATGTCCCTCGGCGTAAATGATCCATCAGACGTCCTGGTGTTCCCACCACCATCTGTGAACCACGCAGTCCCTTGATCTGGCGGTCAATAGGAGCTCCACCGTAGACTGGCACAGCGCGCATAGATCGCATATTCTTACCCAGTCGTTGCACCTCCTCACACACCTGAACACAAAGCTCACGCGTAGGCGAAAGAATCAGCACCTGTGGCTTTACAGACTCTAGATCAATCATGTCTAAAGCAGGCAAAGTAAATGCAGCCGTCTTTCCAGACCCTGTTTCAGAAAGCCCCACAATATCATCTCCATTGAGAATACGTGGAATGGCTAAAGCTTGAATTTGTGATGGTTGCTCGAACCCAAGTGAGTTCACTGCTTCGAGTAATGGCTTGGAGAGACCTAAGCTCTCAAACGTTATATCAGTCATAGTTATGTGTCGGTTAAATTCCCGTATTAGTTACTAACGGGGCGCCGCACATGATCTACCTGCATCCTCGTCGTGAAGATGATAACCTATCAATAAGCGGCTCAAGAAGTTCCTCTGAACCTCTAACGACGCCTCCCTTGAGGCTTACTCTCTTAAAATGCAATACAATAATCAACAATCTACCTACTTAATGGTCCATTCAAGACGCGCATTCTTCTCAATTTCAGAATCTAATACTAACATCAGCTTCGTAAGCTCAGCTACTATCTTAGGGTTAGCCATCGCTAGATTATATTTTTCTGACACATCTTTCTCCAGATCAAACAGCATCACAACGGACTTCTTTCCTTTAGTTTTTGACAGTAACTTCCACTTCCCTTTGCGGACACCTTCTAACGCACCTTTCCCCGCATAATAGAGAAATTCATCACGAGACCCAATCGCCTTATCATCCAAAAGTAAACTCACAGATTCTAAACCATCTATTCTATGACCCCTAGGTAACTCACTTTTAGTCAACCTTGCTATCGTTGGTAATAAATCCATCGTAGTCAGTAACTCATTACATTCTGTTCTCGGCTCAATTCTCCCAGGCCCCCACATCACACAAGGAACTCTCTGACCTCCCTCAAAGGTCTTACCCTTACCTTCACGCAACTTCCCAGCAGAGCCCCCATGATGCTTAAACGTCAACCACGGCCCGTTATCGCTAGCAAATATCACATAAGTATTCTCCTCCAACTTCAACTCCCTAATCGTATCCATCACACGTCCCACCTCACCATCAATATACTCTATCACATGAATATAAGCATTCTTAGGATTCCCTTCGTAAACATCATCCGGCACATAAAGCGGGATATGCGGCATTGAATGAGGAAGATACAAGAAAAATGGCTTATCCTTATTTTCAGTCATAAAATCAATCGCCTTATCAGTATAACGTCGTGTCACCGTCCGTTGATCCACCGGCATCTCAATAATTTCCTCATTCTCCATCAATGGAGTCTTCCACCTCGTCAAAGTAGAACCTGGATCCTCCCAGAGCACATCCAAGCCATCACCTTTCAACTTCGGCTTCCCCTTATTATCAGGATGATTCATATCATTTGAGTAAGGAATCCCATAATAATAATCAAACCCATGCTTCCTAGGAAGAGTCTCTACATGATCTCCCAAATGCCATTTACCAATACACGCAGTCGCATACCCCAAACCCTTCAGATGATCAGCTATCGTATACTCTTTTGGATTTAACCCCCTCTTACTACTAGGAAATAAAACCCCCTTATGCAACCCAATGCGCTTTGGATAACAACCAGTCAACAACGCTGACCGCGATGGCGTACAAAGCGAAGAGGCCACCATAAAGCTAGTAAACTTCATCCCCTCAGCTGCCATCTTATCAATGTTCGGAGTCTTAATCGTCTTCGACCCAAAACAACCTAAATCACCATACCCCTGATCATCAGTAAAAATAATCACAAAATTCGGCCTATCTTCTCTAGCCTCAGACACCAAAGCTCCCCCTAACAAAGAGAACACAATCAAACCAAACCTATATATGTATCGTTTCATATCCATTACATACTCCACTACACACCATCTTCTATCTAAACTCCATTTAAATAACCTAAGTCGTAGAGACTACTCAAATCCCCCATTCCACCTAACATCCTTCATCCTTGCATCACCCTCACAACTTTGGCAGAGTCAGCACATGGCAGGCTCTATTGACTTACAGAAAATCTCCAGATTTGCAAACCTTGCCATCCCCGCAATGGCCGTCCTATTTTACCTAGGCGGACACTTCGTGAGCTTTTATTTCCATTTCTTCACCGTCACCTTTCTCCTCCTTACTGTCGTCAACATCTTCTATCTCCATATTCAGAAGAAGCACACCATCTTAAGAAATTTCGGTATCCTCGGCCAAGCTCGCTATATCATCGAAAGTATCGGACCAGAAATGCGTCAGTACCTTTTCGC
>JALZVD010000336.1 GCA_023300205.1 Akkermansiaceae bacterium
CCCGCCACTCCTACTGCAGGCCCCGAACCTCCCGTTCCAGCAGTCGTATTATTGAAACCACTAGCGCTGCCACTTAGTAACAAATCAACACTCGCATTTTCAGCCTCACCTATATCTGATGACCACGTAAATGATGATATCGTTGTCCCCGCCGTAGTAAACCCAGTAAAGTCCGTATGAAGAACTACTCCACTCACCTCACTAGCCACCAAAACGTTGACCATCACTGTTGCCGTTGAGGTATTCACACCATCAGTAATCGTATACTCAAACTGATCCCAACCATACTTTCCAGCCTCCGCAACATAATCAATAGACTCCCCATTAATTACAGCACTACCAAAACCTGGAGAAGTCACAGACAAAATACTCAATGCATTAGGTAAACCATCATCAATATCATTAATCAACACAGGAATCGATACCTTCTTAGTGCTAGTAGTACTAACTGAATCATCCACCGCTAAAATATCAACAGCCGCCGTTTCATCGCGGAAAAGCATACTATCCGTTACATCTTGAAGCGCTATACCTGGACCCGAATACTTCAGGTTAATATCATGAGCTCCACTACTATGCTTATAAAGAACACGGATCGGATGCCTCCCAGCCTTAAGCCGCATAAATCCACTTTCCGATGTCCCATCATGGCTAAAATCATCATCAATGATATGTGCATCATGAATCCAAAGCATCCCCCCAGAATCATTAGTCGACACTCCACTATCCGTAGTCATCTCAAATGTATACGTCCCATCACTCGGCAACAATATATACCCTTCAAACTCCAACAAACAATCATCGTCTCGCGTCCGTTGACTCAAGTCCAGATTAGAACTCACCCCGCTAGCCACCTCAGTAAGATAAGCCGTCTCAGGAACCCATCCCCAGTTCCCCTCATATGCTTTAAAGTCGAGCCCACTAGAAACATTAGTCGTCGTTGCAGGAGCTGCATACTCATCCGTCATATAGGCACGGGGGTAATCGCCATCCACACGCACCTGCAGCACCTTATCCTTCATCTCCTGCTGTAATGCCACCTGATTTATAGCCAAATTAGTAGTTTCTCCAGGATCAGCATCCACATCATAAATAAGAAAATCTTTTGTATGATCACTAACATCATAGCGAATCCCCTTATAACGCTTACCGTCATCACCATCCATGAAAATAGCCTGCATCTCACCCCGAGTAGAACCACCATGGACAGGGAAATCTGCATACGTCGGTGTCGACCCTGAATTCTGATATTCAAAGTAAAGGTAACCTCTATCTAACTGACCTCCCGCACCTGTCAGCTCAGGAAGCAAAGAAACCCCACTAGACCAAGCTGGAGGCGTAAGACCCGCAGCATCCACAATAGTCGGCATCCAATCCCAAAACGCCGATGGACGTATCGAATTCAAACCAGGAGTCGCTGCATTATTATCCCCTATCTTCGTTGGCCACCATGCAAAAGTAGGCATCCGTATCCCCCCCTCCCACTGATCTCGCTTAATTCCCTCTAACTCACCATAAGAATCAAAAAGCCTAGGATTATGAGCCACCGAACCTCCAGAACCAGACTCATTATGAGTCCCATTATCCGATGTAAAAACCACTAACGTATTGTCATCAATATCTAGATCCCTCAAAGTCTGCAGAAGATCTCCCATACAGTCATCAATCCTCCTAACCATCGTAGCATGACGCGCTGCATTATTAGCCAACCCAGAATAACTAGGATGAATATAAGAATCATTCGTCCCAGAGTTTGTATTCAACGGCCAACTAAGCCCACCCGACGTCCCAGATCCAGTCGGATAAGCCTGAGTGGGAACCTGTAACTGTGCATGTGGCGCATCATAGGCTAAATAAATAAAAAATGGAATCGTTGGAGCATTCGCCACTCGATCTTGGATCACCTGCTTCGTCCTAGCCGTCCATAGATCCGTCGTATACGCATGATCAAGCCCAGTAGTTACCGAACTCGCCTGCTCCAGAACAGTACCTCCGTTCCCAGGGTAATGCTGATGCCCATCCCCGTGTTTCAAATACCCATAAAAATAATCAAACCCCCTCACGTTAGGCCGGCCAGCCCCGCCTCCTCCGACACCCCACTTACCTATACAAGCCGTATAATAACCAGCCTCCTTCATCACAGTCCCTAATGTATGATTATCTGAGATCACCTTATCAAAAGAATTATTACGCACATTAGCATGACCTTGGTCCCGCCCCTGCAGCAAAGAACCACGCGCTGGTGCACAAACCGGGGCACTCGTGTAATGACGTGTCAACTTAGCCCCCTCCGCTGCCATACGGTCAATATTCGGAGTATAAATAAAAGCCTCCTCGCTACCATTAATGATTCCATCTCCAGCGATTCCACCTCCAGCTCCATTATCTCGCTTATACTGGTGAAGGTTATAGATATCTCCAAACCCCAAGTCATCAGTCATGATAACAATCACATTTGGAGCAGCAGACAACTTCGACCCCGCAACTCCAATAAAAACTAAAGAATAAATCGTTACTGATAACAAATATTTAGCGACACACATAATAGTTATCGAGTATATCCAGAATACCCCTCAATAATCAACTAGCCATCTAGCTAACTAACAAGCCACTAACTTCACCCTCTTCAGGAAATCTACCAGCCTCCTTCTTATTATATATAATACTACCATCCACAGTCACAATAAATACCCCACCACTACCAGGAATGAGAGTTGAATCCACATTATATGACTCCTTAAGTTCTGCAGCTAAACTAGCTGCTTTCGGTTCATAGTTTCACATCTGACAGTATTCGATCTCTATATTCATAACACACGTTTACTCTACCAGGTCCTAATTTCAAAGAAATATTTCACTACTCTACACCCCAGATACACCAGCCCCTCCTAACCATAATACCACTCCGTAAAAATGAACCAAGTCACGGAGTTGTAGAAGCAAATAAGGCCGCCTACTCCCAGCTATGCCTCTTCCAAATTAAAGCAGTCAACTTCACCCCCAGATAGATATTTATTTAAATAGTTTTCTTAATTTGAAGAATTAACTACAGGATGTTAAGAAAAATTAATAACTTATTTTAGTTAGATATTTTAGTATAAATCATCGATTTTGTAACCACTTATTCACATTATCAAAAAGGTTAGTTCAGCCACCTTTACCCTCAGTAAAAACTAAGGTTATATTTCTTAAAAACGCTCACTTCAAGCTTGCTGAAAACTAAATTTCTAACCAATAATTTTTTTAAGAATAAATACCCCAACTCGAAATCAAAATTATATGAGCCTCAGAAAACAACTAAACGTAGCATTACCTGAAATCCTACCAGCGAACCCTAAGGACGCAATCAAGGGCACAGAATTAATCCGACTCATCAGACTCCGCATCGAAGGTAACTACTCAGACGCCTCACTAAGGTATCACTTCTCCATCATGTCATGTGACCCTGGCTCACCTATCGCTAAGGTTGAAAAGGGACAAGGCTACTACAGAAGAACTGCTTCAGTCCCCGTACTTTCAAGTGCTAAAGAAATCCTATCCCTATCACAAGGACGCCTCGATGACTTCGGAGATAATAAAGACGTGATTGACATCGCTCTTATGCGAGTGAAAAAATTCCGCGCTATTGTCCACCGCTGGGCAGAAGTGAACGGTAAGCAACCATTCATTTTCAGAGAACCATTTCAAGCAAACGCCCCCATCGGCAATCTCTGGAAATTCCCAGAAATGGTACTTGTAGACTGGGAAGGTGGAATGGACCAGTTTGAAGCTGACCCTCTATTCCAGCTTAAGAACACTCTCCAACTTCCAGCCTTCAGAATCTCAGCATCTCGCCTCTACATTCACGCTGGCCTACACTCATTCCGTGAAGACTTCTTTCAAGCATTAAGCTCTTCAGAATGGGCCAACTCAGGTGAAGTCTTCTATGCAGGACCCATAGAAGATGAAGCGCTCGCTGAAGCATACCGTAGACTCAACGCCAAATTCGGAATCGGAGTTACTAGCTTCGGCCTCAGCTCTACTCAACTTGATGATCTCCCTCGCCCCGCTGAAATCCTAAACGCGCATCCAAGAGAAACAGAAGCTCTGATGGAAAGACTAGATATTAACCGTATAGCAAGCCCAATACAACGCGACCACATCGACTGGACCGCCCTCGATGCTATCCGCAATGATTCAGAAGAAATTAATAAACTCTTCAGCTGGCTTACAGAAGGTGTCCTCTCCAAGAATCCTAGGCCTTACGCTGCTGAATAAACACCCCACCCTACTCCTTATCGATCATCATGCCCACTCCCCCACAACCTCCCTCCATCTCCCCTCCCAGGACATGGGCTGAAATAGACCTTTCAGCCCTTAAGCATAACATTAAGATCGCACGTGAGACCTCAGGCCAATCGATCATGGCGGTCCTGAAAGCTGCGGCATACGGTCATAACATCAAGAAGATCGCTCAGGCCATAGATCTGGAAAATATTGCGTTTTACGGAGTAGCCAGCGTCATAGAAGCGCGCCGTATTCACAGCACAGGCAGTAAAACAAGAATTTACCTCCTAGGCCCTACATTAGCAGATGAGCACCAGGAAATAATCAACCATCGTTGGACTCCTTCCATATCTAGCATGGAAGAAGCTCACCATTTTGATCAGCTAAACAGCCAGACCGAACATCCTCCACTGCAAGTACATATTACAGTAGATACAGGAATGGGAAGAGGTGGCTTTCTCCCCACTGAGCTCAACTCCGCACTTGAACAGATTCTAAAACTTAAGAACATTATCATCGAGGGAATAGGCTCACACCTACCATCAGCGGATGAAGACCATGAATTCA
The DNA here is from genome assembly GCA_023300205.1 of Akkermansiaceae bacterium. GTDB lineage: Bacteria > Verrucomicrobiota > Verrucomicrobiia > Verrucomicrobiales > Akkermansiaceae > Rubritalea. The sequence continues at coordinate 4,834 of JALZVD010000336.1, forward strand.
CCCGCTCACAGTTCAAAAACTTCTCCTCCATTGTAGAAAACTGTAATTACACATTTAAATACATCCATTTATCAAACTCCGCTGGCATCCTAGATTACCCGTCATCCATCTGTAATCTCTGCAGACCAGGCCTCATGCTCTACGGTATTTCCCCCATAGAAAAATACCAACAAATGCTAAAGCCTGTGATGACCCTCAAATCAAAAATCACTCTCATCCGTGAACTACCGGCGGGGCATGGTGTTTCATATGGCAGATCCGTCCTCTTAGATAAACCCACACGTATCGCGACTGTAGGAGCTGGATACGGAGATGGCTACCCTCGTTCAATCTCTGGTAATAATAGCTCAGTAATCATCCGTGGCACTCGCTGCCCAATCATAGGCAGAGTCACCATGGACCAAATCATGATTGACGTCAGCGCCCTCTCAGAAGCCGAAGCTGGTGATGAAGTAGAGCTCTTTGGTCAGCACATTAGCGTGACAGAAGTAGCCGCCACAGCGGACACCATCCCTTGGGAAATACTCACCAGAATCACTCCTCGCGTCACCAGGCTCTACCTCCACGAATAGAATCTCTCATTGCCATCCAATGGTTTCTATGCTCTATTTGCTTACAATGAAGAGTTCATCTATCACTAGTATTTCAGCATCTATACTTGCCATTCTCAGCCTCCACACCTCCCTCTCCGCAAAAGAAATCCAAGCTCCAGCAGACCCCGCTGTTTTGGAAGACAAACAAGAAGCTCCTGAGATACCTAAGGATCTTATTGAAGATCCCCATATTCGCGAAGAGCTCGGAATCAATGAATTTACAGCACCCTCGATTCGACTCATCTTTGATGACTTAGACCAGCTCACCCCCATGCCCGTGAAAGAGACTCATCAAGCACTACCAGAACGCATGCCCCTCGGTCGCACAGATCTAGCACTAGAAATCGGATTCCTTATAGCTGATGGCTTCCTCGCTGTTCAACATGGATTCATCGATGAAATAGAACCTATAGCGAAAGACCTTTCAAAATACGGTCGAGCACTCGGCGCAGGCGACAGAGTAAACCGCCACGCTAAATCACTCCTAGAAAATGCTAAAAAAGAGAATATAGAAGCACTAAAAAACGAGCTTTCAGCCACTCAAAAAGACGTCGAAAAAGAGCTAGTTCAACTAAAAGATGCAGACCTTGCTCTCCTCATCTCACTTGGTGGCTGGATCCGTGCTCTTGAATGTGCTTCAGCTGCCGTTAATAAAGAATTCACGGAAGAACGCGCAAACCAACTCTTCAGAGAAGACATTGCAGACTACTATGAAAGCTCAATTGGCGGACTAGAACCTCGTATTTCTCAAAAGCCAGCATTCATCAAGATCAGAGAAATCTGTGCAGGACTCAAAGTCACCATGACACTTAGTCCAGACGAGGAACCATCAGAAGCAAGAGTGAAAGAAATCTCAGCTCAAGCAAACAAACTCGCAGAACTTGCCCTCACTAGAGAGAAATAACACCTTATATCTAGCTCTCCCAACTTGAGAGAATTTCACTCACACCCTTTGTTATTTCTGACTCGGGGTGTTTTTTTAGAGTTCCTCCTAATCATCCTCTTAATAAAATATCTCATCAAACCAACCTCCCCACTATTCATACTCTAATCATGAAATCTAAAAAACTCATCAAGCTACTCACCATCACAGCCCTCAGCCTAAGCTCAGCTTCCCACGTCTTCGCCGCCGAAACTGCAATCAAACGTGAAATTTATGAAACACACAAAGCCTCAGTATTCGGCTTGAAAGGAACTCTAAAGATCAATGCTATAATCCAAGGACAACAAAGAAACCAGGAAGCCCAAATCTGGTCAAATGCCACGAACATCAGCCCTGGCCTACTCGTAGTCGCATACGCATCCATCAGCCCAGACCTTGGCGTTAATATGCCTAACGTCGAAATCACTAAAGACATCGAAAACCTCAAACTCATCAATGCCGCAGGCCAAGAATTCGGTGCTAAGATCATCTTACATGATCAAGACATCGGGCTAGCATTTATTGCTCTAGACCCTGAAGCTAAAAACGCCACCAAATGGAAAGATCAAATAGTAAATATCTCCACAGATCCAGAACTCAAACATCTTGATGAGACCATTAACATTTCACGCTACGCATCACATTTTCATTACCAAAGCGCTGCTACTATTGGAACCGTCTCAGCCATCCTAGAAAAGCCTCGCAAGCTTTACCAAATAGTCAATTCACCCATGAGCGCCCCCTCATTCAATGAGGAAGGTAAATTCATAGGCATCACCGTATCAAAACCATCTACGAACAAAAAACAAAACAGCCCACCTGTCACCATCCCCGCAAAATACATCCGTAACCTCCTAACCCTAGCCAAAGAAAAACAAGCAACCTTGAAAAAATAACGTTTTAACAAACTATAAAAAAAAGACTATATCAGTAACCAGCTAATACGGTCTTTCATCTAAGATACACTTCGGCTCATTAGCCCTAATCTATTACAGTGACTTAATGTAATCAACCATCTCTAGCGCTTGCTCTTTCGTAAGCCCTGGATCCGCCATTACCGCATCTTTAAATTTCTTCGGCTTCTCAGAATTCGGCTTAAGAATGGCATTCAAAAGATAGGGCTCATCCACAGTAACCTTCACTTCTTTACCATCGCGGATTACCGTTTGCTTCCTTCCTAAGATTCCTACTAGATTCGGAGCTCCCCATCCTGCATCTAACTCTCGGTGACAAGCCATACAGAGACTTTTAAACTTCATTTCAACTTGCTCTTGCTTGTTAACCTTCAGAACAACTCCCTCCTTCTTCTCACCCACACGTTTATGCATCGTGTACCAAAACTCTTTAGTAAATAAAACAGACTTCCCATCCTGCTTAGGATCAAAGCCCACCTGAATGACCCATCCACTATTCTCATTAGATTTATTACCAGTAGTAACAAGATCCGTCCCATCTTTCAGACCATCGATCAATAACTTAGCCTTCTTACCAGAATCTTCAAAAATAAGCGTCGTCGCAGCAAGCCGCTCCGGATTCACCTGAGGACCTCCATAATTAGACGTAGGCTGATAAGTCCATTGCATCACTGCTACATCTTTAGCCGTGATCAACTTCGGATCGACAGGCTCCAAGAACTCAAGGTCAAACCCTCCCTCACAGGCTGTCACGTTCAGTATCTCATTAAAATTAGCAGGAACCTCATTCTCCTGTCGCACTCTGAAACGCTGTAGTCCAGATTGAGTGCCGTTAAATGTCCATAACCCACCTGCTCCAATCTGCCCAATATAATAGTTCCCATCAGGCCCCTCAAGCAATCGGTTCGGACCAGCAGTTAAACCTTCATCTCCCTGCTTATTCGCCTTCCCTGAGGTGTGCTTAAAAACAACACCCTGCCAAGTTCCACCCACCTCCTCTAATGAAGCTCTCAAAATCTGGCCAGTAGTAAAGTCACACAATAAGATCTGGCCATTATAAGGAGCTAATACCCCTTTACGGTCATGGATCACATGCGGCTGAGCAGGAGACTTCGCCACTAACTCCTGTGGCAAATGTAATGTAGCTGGCGTCATCTTAGACACATCACCATGCTCAGAATCTACGCCCTCGGGCTGGAATGCCGCTGCTCTACCATTCTTCTTGTATAAATAGTGTCCATAAAAAGAACCAGGTGTAAGACGAAGAAGCTTGTTTGAAGGATTAAAAATCCCCTGGTTATCTGCAACGTAAACCTCATTATCCGGCCCCACTTCCAGACCATTAGGCGTTCTATAACCACCCCCTAAATAATCTAAAGAAACACTCTCTGGTTTTTCTGTTCCAGTCACAGGCCCAAAGATAAACGTAGATCCACGCTTCACATCCTTATTTGGCGGCACCATATAATCACGCTTCCCCCCCTTCTGAATCGCTGTAGTGAAGTTTCCACACAGATACTGCTTTCCATCCTTCACGTAGGACTCAAATCCTATCGTATAAGTATGGAAATTTATCGTCGAAGCTCCATCCAGCATTACAATTGCTGAGTCCTTCTCTAGCTTATCCTTACCAACAGCATCAGTAAATCGTAAAATACGGTCCTTAGTCCCTACATAAATGCTCTTGCCTACAACTCCCACAGCAGCAGGCTCATAAAAACCTTCACAAAGAATAGTCAACTTAGCTTCCCCTCCATCAGCCAAATGATCTACACGGACCAATTTACCATTACGGTCGGGTTTATTATCTAACCTATCAGGGGAAAACGTAACCACATAGAGAGCACCCTCGTGAAAGCACATCCCCCCTACCTTCAGCTTTTCCGCACCATCCATCTTAATGTCCTCTAGAGAAAACAATGGATGCATCCTATGCGCATGAACCACCTTAAGTTTTTTAACCCTCGGCTTCTTTGCTTTAGCAGTTTTTTTCTGCCCCATTACAGGGCTCACACATGCAGTGAAAGCTGCCGTCAGTAGCATTGAGTATTTGATTAACATATTCTTGATTGTTAGTTGATCGTTAGATTATTTAAGCTTAAGAACCTGTTGCTTAGGTTTACGCTTGTCGAGATTTTGGTTGATCTGCTCCTCAGTAACAGCAGGACTGGTAACACCTTCTTCAGGCATATCTAGCTTCATCCCCCAAGTAATACTATTCAACACCTGCTTCCGAAAATCATCATTTGCCCAAACTGTGTGACTATGAGCTCCTGTCACCGCGATTCCTCGGCAGCCATTAGCTGACTCCTTCGCCCAGAAAACTACAGTAGCAGACCCCTTATCCCCTTTGACCGCTTTCACAAATTTCCTGTGTGGCTTCTTATCCACATTCTCACCAGACATCACCGCATGCACATTCCCCTCAGTTGGCGCGTCATATCCTTTCAAAGGCATCTTATCAAAATCAATATTGAGATACCACTCATCATGAAACGTATACTCATTCACACCTTGATTTATAGGATGTTTTTCTAGAATCGACTTTAGTGACCAGTGTGGATTGCCAGAAACTTTATCCTTATAGACACCACCTGTCCACATCTTCAATGACCCATCCACAGAAACATCAGGATCACACGCATAATGAACGAACATCTGGCTCACTCCCTTCTGCGCTAAAGTATCAATAAACGCCGCGTTCTCGTTCACGAAATGCCATTTATTCCCCTTATAATAGTGCAGAACCATATCAGCATCATTGAAAACAGAAGTATTCTCCGGCCAGTTATGCACTAATACACACTCCACTTTATCAGCCAACACTGACTTCTCTATAGAAGATTTCAACAGTATTCCTCCAGCTTCAAATTCATGAGTTCCACAAGCATGAGTATGATCATCTCCTGTCAAAATAACTAACTTTTTACGCTCCCCCCCCTCAGCTCCTGACTGTTCCTGGCCCGTGAGACTAGTAGAAAAAATGACAGCGGAGATCAATACCACCATTAAACTGATGACTAAACAAAGTGGCCTCATAAATTGATAATACAACTAATACCTATCACTCTCTATAATTATTTCAGACATTTATTATTTTATCGAAATCTGCCCTCTTTCCCGGTCATCAACTCTACCTAGCAACATCAATTTCAAGAAGATCATACAACAC
>JALZVD010000337.1 GCA_023300205.1 Akkermansiaceae bacterium
GCCTCGTGACGCACTTGTGGGTGTTTGTCATTGGCTGCTGCTAGGAGGTAGTCTTTGGCTTTGGTTAGCTTGTCTGCATTGTAGCGGACTGTTCTTACCGCTGCTGTGCGTGCGCGGTAGTCTTTTGCTTTTAGTGCTTTTTCTAGGAGAGCTGAGTCGATCATGTTGATTCCCCAGGATACCCAGAGAGCTTCGAGGAGGTTGTGCTCGTAGCGCTCTGCTGAGGTGTCTAGGTTAGCAGCCCATTTGCTGAGGGCGTTATAGACTTGTTGATGATTTCTGCCACGGAGTTCTCTTTTTGTTCTGTAGCGGGTGCGAATCTCTGGGAGTTTGAGATTTTCTAGGAGTTGCTCAATGCTTGCGCCTGCTACCTTTGCTGGCACGACAAGTGGGCGAGATGGGTAGGTTACGCGGTAGACGCGACCGTGGACTTTATCACGCTTAGGGTCACGGGCGCTGTGCTGCATGTGGCCGATCAGGACGTTTGACCAATCAATGAAGTAGAGTGAGCCGTCTGGAGCGAATTCCAGGTCGACCGGGCGGAAGTACTGATACTCTGCTGGTGCGTTGAAGAGGTTCTGGCGGAAGGTGCTTTTGAAGAATCCTGTCTCAGGGTCATCGATAACCGAGTGCTGTTTGGCTCCGAGAAATCCGATGTTGTTACAGAGGATGATGTCACCTTGCACTTCGTCTGGGAAGTGGCGAGATGAGATGAATTCTACTCCTGATGTGGGTCTCACGGCATTGGAGGTGAGTAGGCTTGGTGAAGTGAGGTTTTGGTTGTAGCGAGGTTTGATAGCGCTTTGCTGCATCCATGAGAATGAGGTGCCTGATGTGTGGAGGAAGAAGTTTTGGCCCCATTCGTTGAAAGCGATTCCCCATGGGTTAGGGATTCCTAGTTGAGCGGTTCTTTCTAGGCGCATTTTATTGATGTTGTAGCGGTAGAATCCACCGTTGGTGCCTCTTACTGGACCGTATGGAGTTTCTACATTTGAGTGTGAGAAGACTCCTTCTCCCATGTAGATGGCACCGGATGGGTCTGCGCAGAATGATGAGATAGCGTGGTGTGTGTCATGATCATCAAATCCGCTGAGGACGATTTCTGATGTGTCTGCTTTGCTGTCTCCGTCGGTGTCTTGGAAGCGGACGAGGTTCTTTCCAAGTGAAACGAATACGCCTTTTTCTGTGATTTCAAATCCCATTGGGATGTGGATGTGATCAACGAATGTGGTTTGTTTGTCTGCTTTTCCGTCGTTGTCTGTGTCTTCAAGGATGATGATTTTATCATTAGGAGCGGGGTCTCCAACTTTCCAGTGTGGGTATGATCCCATGCAACCAACCCAGAGGCGGCCGGCGTTATCGAATGCCATTTGAGATGGGTTCTGGAGGTCTGGGAAGGTTTCTTCACTGGCGAAGAGTTCTACTTTATAGCCTTCTGCAACTTCTAGGATGTCAGCGACTTCTTGTCCTGATCTGTATTTTTCTGGGCGGTTGGAGTTGGTGAAGACAGGTGGTAGTTTATGGGTCTTTGCGTCTGCATTTGCGATGTCGAATACTTCTCCTTTGTTAGCTGCCCAGATGGCGTTGTCTCTGATGGATGTTTTCTGGCTGAGTTTGATTAGCTCGTCAGGGTAGTTGACGTTACCGTATGGGCGGTAGCGGCGGCCGTGGACGTGTACTCCGTTGGGGATTTTGTAGTATTCTACCCAGAGTTTGTTTTTTTCGGCTACTGCTTCTTTGATAGTTATGTAGTCGCTTTTTGCTTCTGCTTTGCCGAATAGTTCGTTGGCGAGTAATGGAGCGAATTCTTTGTAGCCTTGTTCAGTGAGGTTGTGGCCATTTGAGGTGAGGAATGGTTCTGAATTTTTATAGAGGTCTGAGGTGATTGAGAAGGTATCGACGAAGAGGATACCTTCTTCTTTGCAGACTTCTTGCATTGCCTTTGTGTAGGTTTGGAGAGCGCTGTTGTTCCGCTTACCGTTTGGTAAATCTATTTTGGAGCTAAGGTCCTCGAAGGCGGCTGGTCCTACGATGGCTAGTTGTGTGCCATTTTTGGTGTAGCCTACTTTGAGAGTATTTTCGATGAAGGCGCGGAGTTCTTTTTTGTATCTTTCTATTTGCTCCGGCTCTGTTCCATCAAATGATTCAGAGTAGCCGAAGAAGCCAATGACGGTGTCAATACCGTGGCGTTTGAGCCAGGTGTCTGGAGTCTCGTAGTGGCCGACTCCTCCACCAGACTGGTATTCTGGTTTCATAAGGCTTTTGCCTTTATCTTGAAGTGTGTCTAGAACCCAATGAGATTTTCTTGATGGGTGAGGGCGGAAGGCTGGAGTGTCACCTTCGTGACAGAGGTTACGGATATAGAGATCATGTTGTGGGTAGCGGCGCTGTAGCTCAGTTTCGAACTCATTGAAGAGGTTCATTCTGGAGCCGAGTCCGCCGCCAACGAAGCCAATATGGCTGTTTTTTAGGATCTCTAGGGCTACTGGCGGTTGTCCTTTAGTAGGAGCTGCGTGTTTAGGACCTGCGATAATGTCAAAGCTTGGCTTAGGTTGATGCTCAGGCTTAGCTGCATCAAAGTATTTAAGAGTGGGATTTTTGGTGGGGATGATGGTGAGGTGGTGTTTCGGGGCTTTTAGATTATCTAGTCTGTAGACTTCTTTTTTCTGTCTATCTAATAAGATTATAGAGAATCCATCTATTTGCTGGTATGATTTTTTATCTAGATTGCTGTAGATGCTGATTTCACTGGCTACAGCGTTACGTTTGAGGCTAATTTCGATCCATGGATTCTCTTCTGAGTTGGTATTGAATACAGAGTTAGTTTTTACTGCTCCGTCATTGATGGAGGTGATTTTAGAGTTTTTTGAGGTAGATGAGCTTGTTGCTTTCTGTCCTTTGGCAGCATTTTTTCCATTTGCGATAAGTTCGAGTTCACTGATTGAGATGGTCTTATTTTTTCCTGGGATTTCGATGCGTATATAAGTGGCATTATCTGGTAATTCTGTAGCGGCTTCTTTAACTAGTAGAGGGTTGGCTTGGTTGGTGGGTTCAGCGTAGCAGAACTGAAGTGATGCGGCTGCAGCGGTGATTAGTGAGTAGGTGGATAGTTTCATCAATGTGTGGTTATTGAGTGGTATAGGAGCAAGAAAGGAGAGCCACTAGAGCTCTCCTTTAGGAAACGGAATATGTTAGATTTACTTATGAGGAGTTTCGAATTCGATGTAGTCTGCAGGTGTCATATTAGGGACTGACTTTCTACGTGGATCGTTGTCAAAGTCTTTAGTTCCGTAGAATGTTGGGATGTATTTGCTGATGTAGTCTACGTTAGCCTTTTTAGGGACTTCGAGGTCTAATCCATAATAGACGCTGTTGATTACGAGTCTTCTTAGGTTTTCATCAGTGAGGTCTTCTGATGATCCCATGGTTGTGGTGAAGATTTTGCTTATGTTGCCATTTTGGTGTTTGAACTTTCTGGTCCATGCACATGCTTGGCGGACGGCGCCTTTTTTGTCTTCGGTAAGTTCTTTTGAATCAGGGTTGAGGTTTTCAGTGATTTGACCTTCGAGAAGGATGGTGCTTGGTTGAAGAGGCTTTGCTTCATAGAGGTCTGATTTCACGAAGATTTTGTCTACACTGTTGAGGATAGAGTGATCTTTATTTTCTGCGATTGGGTAGGTATTCACTCCTTGTTTAGCGTGCCGACCCCAGTGTGAGACCCATGATTCACCTAATACTTGGCGACCAAATCCGCCTTCCCATCCCTCTGCGTTGCTTTTCCAATCATACTTGAAGTAAGCGGCGTCTTCAGGGACTTTGAATGCGTGTGTGGATGTTCTAAGTGCGGATATAGGAGTTCCTCGCTCGAATGCTGCTGAAAATGTATCGAATGTTTCTTCTGACCAGTTACGGAATCTTAGAGACATTAGAATGGCGTCTGCGGAGTCTAGCGCTTTGGGGTTTGAGAGGCTTTTTTGATTGTTAGGGCTGGTGAATTTGTTGTCTTTGTCCATGGAGAATAGGACGGTGCATTTGAAGCCTTGTTTTGCTAGGATTTGTGCTAGCATTGGCATTGCTTCTTCTGAGCGGTATTCTTCATCGCCTGCGAGTAAGACGATGTGTTTGGCTTTTCCTGGCTTGGAGGCATCGCCTTCGAATACTAGGTGATCTTTTGGTTGGGTAGGTTCTGCGACTAGTGAACCAGTTAGTGTAGCTGCGATTAAGCTATAGTGAAATTTTTTCATATGGTTGAATACTTGTGATGGTGTTTGTTTCTATCAGGATTTAGTAAAAGTAATACAGATTTTAGCTGTATGCAATGGAATGAACAGAAGTAATTTTATTTTTGCTGAGGTGAGACTGATTTTTTTAGGAAATGGGGATGTTAATCGTTAGTTTGCGACGATATTTACTAGTTTACCAGGGATGACGATGACTTTACGGACGGTGTTTCCGTCTGTGTATTGTTTTACGTTTTCGTCTGCTAGTGCTAGGGCTTCCAATTCTTCTTTTGAGATGTCTTTGGCTATAGTGAGCTTTGCTCTGAGCTTGCCGTTGACTTGGATGACGACGGTGACTTCTGATTCGATGAGGAATTCTTCATTGAATGATGGCCAGCCTCGGTCACTGAGGATTCTGCTTGTGGAGCATTTTGCTGATGGGCAAGCTTCTGCGAGATGTTGGTGAATCTCTTCTGTGATGTGTGGGGCGAACGGGTTTAGGCATTTTAGGAAATCACGAAGTAACACGGCAGGGATTTTGTCTGCCTTGGTGAAGGTGTTGGTGCAGATCATCATTTGAGAGATGGCTGTGTTGAAGCTCATTTTTTCGATGTCATCGGTGACTTTTTTTATAGTCTCGTGGGTGACTTTGAGGAGTGCTTTGTCGGCATCGCTTGGTTCGTTGTTAGAGATTTTTTCAGAGAGTGACCATGTTCCATCATCTGCCTGAGTCATCGCCACACGCCAGACTTTAGCGAGGAAACGTGATACGCCTTCTACGCCTTTCATTTGCCAAGGTTTTACTTGGGTGAGTGGGCCCATGAACATTTCGTAGAGGCGGAGTGCGTCTGCACCGTATTCTTCTACGACTAGGTCTGGATTGACGACGTTGCCGATGGATTTGGACATTTTTTGACCGTCTTCTCCTAGGATGAGTCCTTGGTTGACGAGTTTTTTGAATGGCTCGTTGGTGGTGAGGTGTCCTAGGTCGAACATGACTTTGTGCCAGAAGCGGGCGTAGAGTAGGTGGAGGACGGCGTGTTCTGTGCCGCCTACGTAGAGGTCTACGGTTGCTTCGTTGCTGCTCCAGTATTGTTCTGCTTCTCTGGAAATGAAGCGGTCAGAGTTGTTAGGGTCACAGTAGCGGAGATAGTACCAGCATGATCCGGCCCATTGGGGCATGGTGTTGGTTTCACGTTCTGCGGTCTCGCTGTATTTGATCCATTCTGTGGCTTTGAGTAGTGGGCCGCGAGGGTCTCCTGTTGGCTTGAAGTCTTCCATGTCAGGCTGGAGGAGTGGGAGCTCGCTCTCTGGGATGGTGGAGTGTTGGCCATTTTCCCAGATGATGGGGAATGGCTCGCCCCAGTAGCGCTGGCGTGAGAAGAGCCAGTCGCGGAGTTTGAAGTTGGTCTGTGGTTTGCCTTTGTTGTTGTCGATGAGCCATGAGATGATGGCGCGTTTGGCGTCCTTGGTTTTGATGCCATCGAGGAAGCCTGAGTTGGTTGCTTTGCCGTTTCCTGTGTATCCTTGCCAGTCAGTTTTTTGGTCGTTTGGCTGGACTACTTGGAGGACGGGGAGATCGAATTTCTTGGCGAATTCGAAGTCGCGTTCATCGTGGCCTGGGACGGCCATGATGGCGCCGGTTCCGTATCCCATCATGACGTAGTCTGCGATCCATACTGGGATTTGTTCTCCGTTTACTGGGTTTGTGGCGAATGCTCCGGTGAATAGTCCGGTTTTATCTTTGTTCATTTCGCCACGGTCCATGTCTGACTTGGTAGCGCAGGTCTTGATGTAGTCTGCAACTTCGTTTTTCTTTTCTGCAGTGGTGATCTCTGAGACGAGTGGGTGCTCTGGAGCGAGGACCATGTAGGTGGCTCCGAAGAGGGTGTCTGGTCTTGTTGTGAAGATTTCGATTTCGTTTCCTTGGATGTCGAATTTGACTTCTGCTCCGGTGGATTTTCCGATCCAGTTTGTCTGGAGGAGTTTGATGGATTCTGGCCAGTCTAGTGGGTCTAGGTCATGGATGAGGCGTTGTGAGTATTTGGTAATGCGGAGCATCCATTGTTTGAGTGGTCGGCGCTCTACTGTGTGGCCTTTGGCTTTCCATTCTTCTACTTCTTCGTTGGCGAGTACGGTGCCTAGGTCTGGTGACCAGTTGACTGGTGCTTCTGAGATGAATGCGAGACGTTCCTCGTCCATCTGCTGGCGAGTGTAGCCTTTGGCTTCTAGCTCGGAGATAGGTTTGGCTTTTTGGTCTTCTTCGCAGAAGTATGAGTTGTAGAGCTGGATGAATATCCACTGGGTCCATTTCATGTATTCTGGGTCAGTGGTGTTGATTTCTCTGTCCCAGTCGTAGCCGAATCCTAGGGATTTTAGTTGGCGACGGAAGTTGTCTAGATTTTGCTCGGTGGTGAGGCGTGGGTGTTGTCCTGTCTTGATGGCGTATTGCTCAGCGGGTAGCCCGAAGGCGTCCCAGCCCATGGGGTGGAGGACGTTGTGGCCATTCATGCGCTTGTATCTGCCTAGAATATCTGTGGCGGTGTAGCCTTCAGGGTGACCTACGTGGAGACCTGCTCCGGATGGGTAGGGGAACATGTCTAGTACGAAATACTTTGGCTTGGATGCATCAAAGTCAGGTTCTCCAGGGTTGGCTACGGAGAATGTTTTATTTTCTTCCCAGTGGGCTTGCCACTTAGGTTCAAAGGTGTCGAATGGAAATGGTTTCATGGTAAATTTTTTCGGGGTTGTGGTGATTGTTCTGCGAATGAAAGGGAAAACCCTTAGCTGGTTTGAGCAAACTAAGGGTGAAGGAGTTGTTGTGTTGTTTGGTGATTTATTTAAATGCTTTTGCGTTCGAGCTTAGTCTGTGATGGTGCGCCAACGGTTGATTTGGGCTTTGACGTTTTCGATGCTAGGGGCTCCGGGGTTCGTTCTTGCGGCGAGTGCTGTTTGGAGATTGAAGACGTTTTTTGCGTCAGCTCCGTAGTGTTCTGAAATTTTGGTAAGGTCGAGCTGGTCGAGTGGAGTGGAGGTTTGGACGCTGACGGCGACGGCTTTTCCTACTAGTTCATGGGCGCTACGGAATGGGACGCCGTTTTTGACTAAGTAGTCAGCTAGATCTGTGGCTAGTAGTAATGGGTCACTTGCTGCGGCCTCACATGTTTCTACGTTGATGACCATGTCTGCGATCATTTCTGTGTTCACGCTGAGGGCGAGGATGAGTGTGTCGATAGAGTCGAATAGAGGCTCTTTGTCTTCCTGTAGGTCGCGGTTGTAGGTGAGGGGGAGTCCTTTCGCTGAGGTGAGGAGTGAAACGAGGTTGCCGTAGAGTCTGCCGGTCTTTCCGCGGGTGATTTCGCAGACGTCTGGGTTTTTTTTCTGGGGCATGAGTGAGGAGCCTGTGGTGTGGGCATCGCTCAGGGTGGCGAAGCCGAACTCACTGGAGCACCAGAGGATGAGGTCTTCTGAGAGGCGTGAGAGGTGAGTGCCGATGAGGGCGAAGTCAAAGAGTAGCTCCATGATGTAGTCGCGATCTGAGATGGCGTCCATGGAGTTGGTGGTGATGCTATCGAACCCGAGTTCTGCGGCGATTTGTTCGCGGTCGATGTTGATGGTGGATCCTGCGAGTGCTCCGGATCCTAGAGGGGATACGTTTACGCGTTTTTTGGCATCATTGAGTCTGTCAAGGTCACGCGCGATCATTTCTACATAGGCTAGTAGATGGTGGCCTACGGTAACTGGCTGGCCACGTTGGAGGTGGGTGTAGCCAGGAATAACGGCGGATGCGTATTGATCTGCTTTGTCTAGGAGAGATGTCTTTAGAGCGTTGAGGTGGTCTGAAATGACGGCGATTTGTTCGCGGCAGTATAGGCGGGTGTCTGTGGCTACTTGGTCATTTCTGGAGCGGGCTGTGTGGAGTTTGCCGCCAGCAGCGCCGATGCGCTTGGTGAGTTCTGACTCGATGTTCATGTGGATGTCTTCGAGCTCGATAGAGAAGTGGAAGTTTCCTGCGTCGATGTCTTTTTCTATGTCGCGTAGACCGGCTTCGATCTGCTGAAATTCCATGTCAGTGAGGAGTTCTGCCTTTACTTGAGCACGGGCGTGAGCGATTGAGCCTGCGATGTCGTGTTTATATAGTCTCCAATCATAAGAGATGGACTCTCCGTATTGTTGCACTAAGTCTGCTGTTGCTTGAGCGAATCTACCTTTCCACATGGGGCGACTCATACTCTTGTCGCTCTGTTGATGCACGCTTTTTTTTAATTGAGTGGTGTTGGGGTGCTGTGAAGAGTGATATAATTTAGGATTCTGAAATAAAATATAATGAGTGGATATTTTGTTAGACGTTGGTTTTTAGTGTTTAGTCAGACTTTGTGAAAAATTTCACAAATTGGCTTGATCGAAACGGATATACTGGTTATTGACCGTTGTTCTCAAAAGACAAGACATATAATTCATACAGAAATGAGCAAGATTTTTACAACACTTTCATTACTTTTAGTAACAGCGGGCTACGCCACAGCAGCTGGTGCGCACCAATTAACTCCAGAATCAAACGTGATCTTTGGTGATAGAGGTGGGTTCGCTATTACGAACTCGATGATCATGGTGTGGATAGCTACTGCGATTATTGTTCTTTTCTGCCAAGCGGCAACTAAGAAGATGAGCATGGTTCCTGCTGGTTTTCAGAATTTTGCAGAGTGGTTGATTGAGTCGCTTTATAACTTCTTTGGTGGGATCTTGGGTGATCACTTGGTGAAGAGGACTTTTTGGTTCTTCGGTGGCACATTCCTTTTGATCCTGATCACTAATTGGTTAGGTCTTCTTCCTGGAGTAGGCACTATTGGGATGGGGCATGATGGATATATGGACTATGGTTTGCTCCGTGGTGGGAATGCTGATCTTAATACGACTGCAGCGATGTCAGTGATTTTCGCTATTTTATGGTTTTATTGGGCATTCTCTGAGAATGGAACAAAAGGCTTTTTGTCACACATCTTTGCGCCTAAGGGTGAGTTCTCTGGTGCGATGAGGGTGGGAATGATCGTGATCTTCTTCTTGGTGGGTATTTTGGAGATAGTTTCGATTTTCATCCGTCCTGTAGCGCTTAGTTTCCGTCTGTATGGTAACGTTTTCGGTGGTGAGCAGACTCTTGAGTCACTGATGGCTCTTGGAGGTAAGTATTTTGCTTTTGCTCCGGCTCTGCCATTCATGTTTATTGAGGTGCTAGTGGGGCTTGTGCAGGCGCTAGTATTCACTCTGCTCAGTGCGGTATTCCTTAAGCTTATCTGTGATCATGGAGATCACGACGAAGAGCACGGGCATTAATATGATGATTTATACACTTTCGGAGGTCAGACCATAGCAAAGACGGTGGGGGCTTCTGGACATAACAACAAACAATAACAACTAACTAAACAAGAAAATGGCAACTAAAACATTATTCGTAGCAGCAGCAGCACTCGGTGGAGCACTTGGAATTGGATTCCTCGGTGGTAAAGCAGCAGAGGCAACAGGACGTAACCCAGGAGCGGCTGGTCCTATCCTTACACTATCAATCATTCTTGCAGCGCTTATCGAGGGAATCTTCATTCTTTCAGCATTCGCTGTTTCAGTTTAATTATTGAACGTAAGAATATAGTATCTTGAGCGTCGCTCGTTAAGGGCGACGCTCACTTAAAAAACAAACTCGAAATCAACTCGAAACTAACAACATACAATGTTTACAATATTAGCAGAAGGAGCAAATCCATTTACACAAATTACTGATAGCTTCGGTATTACTTGGCCGCTTTTCATTGCACAGGTTATTAACTTTATTATCGTGTTGTTCGTGTTGAAGAAGTTCGCCTTTGGTCCTATTCAAGCGATGCTAGAGCAGCGTAAGAACAGAATTTCTGAGGGTGAAGAGAAGCTGAAGCGCATTGAAACTCAGCTAGCTGAGTCAGAGGAGCGCACGGCAGCTGCAATCGAAGAAGCAAATAGCACGGCTAAGCGCCTCATTGATGAAGCTAAGGATAGTGCAGCGAGTCTATCAGAGCAGAAAACTCAGGAGGCAATCGCTTCAGCACAGGGTATTCTTGCTAAGGCAGAGGACGCGGCTAAGGCAGAGCGCACACAGATGGTGGCAGAACTCAAGCAGGACTTCGGTCGTCTTGTGGCAGCAACTACAGCGAGCGTCACTGGTAAGGTTCTCAACGATGATGACAATAAGCGCATCAACGAGGAGGCAGTGTCATCTATTGAAGGTTAGTCCTAGCATTTTCTCGAAATAAAATTTCTCAACGTCCGATCAACATAACATCACATGAAAGTAACTAAAGACGCAGCCGCAGCAGGAAAACGCCTATTCAGATTATGTGCCACTGGCAACAGATTGAATGAGGACAAGCTACGCACCGTTATCAAGGCACTCGTAGAGAGAAAGCCAAGAAACTATCGAGGTATCTTAGCTACGCTTCATCGCCAAGTGCGACTGGATCTGGCTCAGCGCCATGTGATTGTAGAGAGTGCCAAGCAGCTTGATGAAGCTACTGGGAAGAACATCGCAAATAAGATGCTCTCTGAGCATGGAGACGGACTTACATTTGAATATAAAATCAACCCCGCCTTACTAGGTGGAATTCGCATTCGCAAAGGCGATGATGTTTGGGACGGCTCAGTAAAAGGCCGCCTCGACAAACTCGCTGATGCATTTTAAGGCAATTTAAACGCAGTATCATTTAATCAATCTAAAAACTCTAATAAACTAATAGTCATGAGCAGCATACTTCAGGAACTAGAACAGGAAATCGCGAACGTAACGACTTCCGTAGGTAAAACAAACGTAGGCACAATCCGTGAAAT
This sequence comes from Akkermansiaceae bacterium, assembly GCA_023300205.1. Classification (GTDB taxonomy): domain Bacteria; phylum Verrucomicrobiota; class Verrucomicrobiia; order Verrucomicrobiales; family Akkermansiaceae; genus Rubritalea. The sequence goes on from JALZVD010000337.1 coordinate 11,070, forward strand.
CGGTGATGGTGTCGCTAAAGTTGAAGGTCTTAGCGACTGTCAGCTCAACGAGATGATTTCATTCCCTGGTGGTGTGACTGGTCTTGCGATGAACCTTGAGGAAGGTGAAGTTGGAGCGGTTCTACTAGGTGAGTATCTCCACCTCAAGGCAGGTGATGAGTGCCAGACAACTGGTAAGTTGCTTTCTGTGCCAGTAGGTGAGGCTCTGCTCGGACGAGTGATCGATACTCTCGGTGCGCCAATCGACGGAAAAGGAGATATTGCCGCTTCTGCTAACTATCCAGTTGAGAAGCTTGCTCCTGGAATTATTAAGCGTAAGTCAGTATCTGTTCCTGTTCAGACAGGAATCATGGCGATTGACGCTATGGTACCAATTGGTCGTGGACAGCGTGAGCTTATCATTGGAGACCGTGGAACTGGTAAGACTACGATTGCGATCGATACGATTATATCACAGGCTAACCAGAACAAGGCAGCTGAAGCAGGTAAGCTTAAAGATCACGCCCCACTCTACTGTATTTACGTAGCAATTGGACAGAAGGCATCAAACGTAGCTCGTATCCAGGCGACTCTAGAAGAGGCAGGAGCAATGGAATACACTACGATCGTAGCGGCCACAGCAGCTGATTCAGCGGCTAACCAGTTCCTAGCCCCGTATACAGGTTGTGCAGTAGCTGAGTATCTCATGGATCAGGGTAAAGAGTGTCTCATCGTATTTGATGATCTTTCAAAGCATGCTGTAGCTTATCGTCAGGTATCACTCATTCTTAAGCGTCCATCAGGACGTGAAGCTTATCCAGGTGATGTTTTCTACCTACACTCAAGACTTCTTGAGCGTTCAGCACGTCTTTCAGAGAATGCTGGTGGTGGTTCACTCACTGCGCTTCCTATTATCGAGACACAGGCTGGTGACGTATCTGCATACATTCCAACTAACGTGATTTCCATCACAGATGGACAGATTTTCCTTGAGACAGACTTGTTCTACCAGGGTATCCGTCCGGCGATTTCAGTTGGTCTTTCAGTTTCTCGTGTTGGTTCTGCAGCGCAGACTAAGGCGATCAAGAAAGTTTCTGGAACAACGAAGCTCGACCTAGCTCAGTTCCGTGAGCTTCAGGCGTTCGCTCAGTTTGGATCAGATCTTGATGACCAGACTAAAGGGAAGATCGAAAAAGGTCTCCGGATTGTTGAGCTTTTCAAGCAGAATCAATATGCACCTAAATCAATGCAGATGCAGGTAGTAGTGCTCTTCTCAATGCAGAATGGATACTTCGATGATGTTGACGTAGATCGCATCAAAGAGTGCCAGACTGGGCTTGAAGAGTTCATGGAAACACGCAAGGCAGACGTTCTTCAGTTGATCGCTGATGATAAGGCAATGACTGACGGAGTAAACGATGCTCTTCACTCAGCTCTTAAAGACTTCAAAGGTTCTTGGAAGTAAGCATGCTGAAATGCACTGGAATGATATAGATTGCAGTGTATTCATGCTAAACTACTAAAAATCACTTACTAACTACTTTAAAGACAACATGGCAAACCTCAGAGACATCCGCCGACGGATTAAGTCGGTAAAAAACACAGCGCAGATTACGCGTGCGATGCAACTTGTTGCTGCGGCTAAGATGAAGAAGGCCCAGGATCAGGCGCTCGCTGGACGTGAGTATGCTGACCAGCTTAACCAGGTCCTCGTGAACCTGAAGGAAAACGTAGATGAAGAATCTCACTCACTTCTAGAGAGGCGTGATGGGGAGAAAACTCTGACTCTAGTGATTTCTACTGATAAAGGTCTCTGTGGTGGGCTTAATGCAAACCTTCTAAAGTTAGTGAGAAGTGAGCAGAATGAGCATACTACTTACGCTACAGTGGGTAAGAAAGCTCGTATTCAGCTAGAGAAGACTGGTGACGAGATCAAGGCTGACTTTGTTGTGGCTGATCCTGTTGCTTTCTCAGAAGCTCGTCCTATCGCTAAATTTCTCACGGAGCAGTTTCTTGATGGAAGTTACGACAAGATTAAGGTCTGCTTTACTAACTTTGTTTCGACACTCACTCAGACGCCTCACTGCTCACAGCTTCTTCCTATTGAGGCTGATAAGCTAGCTGAGAAGCGTGACTATGAGGGTGTAGGTAAAGATGTAATTAAAGAGACTGATCATGCGTCAGCAATGTCTAATGATTACGAGTTTGAGCCTTCACCGGAGGTGGTTCTCGACACTCTTCTTCCACAGTATCTTAACTTTCAGATCTATCAGATGATCTTAGAAGCTCGCGCTTCTGAGCACTCAGCGCGTATGGTGTCTATGAAGGCCGCTACTGATAATGCAAACAATATGATCGATGATCTCACTCTCGATTATAACAAGCTCCGTCAGGCAGCAATTACTGCTGAGCTTCTCGAAATCACTACTGCGATGAAAGCAATGGAGTAGTCATTGATTTCGAACCACTTTAACAAACAAAAATTTAAACACATAAACCAAATAAAAATATGAGTAACGTAGGAAAAATCGTTCAGGTAATCGGCGCTGTTGTGGATGCTGACTTCTCAGGAGCAGGCCAACTGCCAAAAATCTATAACGCACTTGAGATCAATTTTGAACTTGAGGGTGTACCAGCCAAGCTTGTTCTCGAAGTGCAGCAGCACCTCGGAGACGGATGGGTTCGCGCAATTGCGATGAGCTCTTCAGATGGTCTCAAGCGTGGTCTTGAAATCGTAGACACAGGAGCTCCTATCACTGTGCCAGTAGGAGACCAAGTTCTAGGACGTATCTTTAACGTAACAGGTGACATTGTGGACGAGAATGTTCCACTTCCGGATGCTAGCAAGCGTTCATCAATTCACCGTTCAGCTCCTAAGCTCGTTGATCAAGCTTCCTCTACTGAGATTCTTGAGACAGGAATCAAGGTGATCGACCTTATCTGCCCATTCCTTAAGGGTGGAAAAGTTGGAGCATTCGGTGGTGCTGGTGTTGGTAAGACCGTTGTGATTATGGAGCTTATCAATAACATTGCTCTTGGACATGGTGGTTACTCAGTATTCGCGGGTGTAGGTGAGAGAACTCGTGAGGGTAATGACCTTTACTGGGAGATGATTGAGTCTAACGTTATTCAAACTGAGAAGGACGACAAAGGTCATCCAAAACTCGATGAGAGTGGTAACCCAATTCTTGCGGCTGGTTCTAAGGTAGCACTTGTATACGGACAGATGAACGAGCCTCCGGGAGCGCGTCTCCGTGTTGCTCTTTCAGCGCTAACAATGGCTGAGCATTTCCGTGATGAAGAAGGGCAGGACGTTCTGCTATTCGTAGATAACATTTTCCGTTTCTCACAGGCTGGATCAGAGGTATCTGCTCTACTTGGAAGAACTCCATCAGCGGTTGGTTACCAGCCGACGCTTGCTGAGGAAATGGCAGGACTTCAGGAGCGAATCACTTCAACTAAGAAGGGTTCTATTACTTCACTTCAGGCGGTTTATGTTCCTGCGGATGACTTGACTGACCCAGCTCCGGCTAACACGTTCGCTCACCTTGATGCGACTGTTGTGCTTGAGCGTTCACTTGCTGAGCAGGGACTTTTCCCAGCGGTTGATCCACTTGCATCGACATCTAAGGCGCTCGCAGCCGACATTATCGGCGAGGAGCATTACAGAGTGGCTCGTGGAGTTCAGAATATCCTTCAGAGATACAAGGACCTTCAGGACATTATTGCGATTCTTGGAATGGACGAACTTTCCGATGAAGATAAGATGAGCGTTTATCGTGCACGTAAGATTCAGCGTTTCCTCACTCAGCCGTTCCACGTAGCGGAAGTGTTCACAAACGTTCCTGGAGTTTACTCTAAGTTAGAGGAGACAGTTAAGGGATTTGCTGAAATTCTCGACGGTAAGTGGGACGATGTGCCAGAAGGTAACTTCTACATGAAGGCCGGCATCGAAACAGTGCCACGCGACTAATTTTAATCAAGGCGGTTGGCTCAAATCCTGCGCCTTGTTTTATCCAACTTTAAACTTAATTCCATGCTTCAACTAGAAATCGTAACTCCAGAGAAGAAGATCTTCTCAGACACAGTATCAGACGTTTACTTGCCGGGTGCAGGTGGTGAGATGGGTGTGTTAGAGCTGCACGCAGCTCTCGTCACAGCTCTTCATCCTGGCGAGCTTCGCTACGAGAAAGATGGTGAAGTTCATGCGCTAGCGATCGGTTCAGGATTCGCAGAGGTCACTCAAGAAAAGGTGTCAGTTCTCACGGACTCAGCCTATGGCGAAGACGACATCGATGAAGCAGCAGAGGAAGCGGCGATGAAGCGTGCAGAGGAGCAACTCGAGAAAGTATCTGCAGAAGATGCAGAAGAAGCAGCTTATCTCCAAGCTACAATAGCAACTAATGCAGCGAGACTCCAGCTTAAGCGTAAGCACAGGTAATTAGCTTAGAGCTACTTCTATTACATTCTAAAGCCCCAGTAGTTAAATCTACTGGGGTTTTTCTATAGAAGGACTTATTCTTTAAGTAACTGACTTAAGTCTGAGACAAGAAGAAAGAAGTATGCGTTACCATTTTTTTCTTTAGTAAATAATCCTGCCTTACTTAATGGCAATAGGTCAGTGTGTGCAGTTTGATTGATGATTCTATGACTTGTTTGGTTCGAAGCTATAGAATAAATGGCATGATTATTTCATGCTGCGTGGCTAAGTAGTGCTTTCTGGCGATGATTCGACTTTCTCATGCTTAGTAGAGTTGAGGCTAACTCTTGTTGCTGAGATTGCTTTCTTTCTATATTACGGTGTAATGAGCTAACGGATTTTTCTAATGCCTCTAATTGATGAATGATAAAATAGTGTAGATCATTTTCATCAGTTTCAGTATTTAAAAATGCTCTGTAGTATTGAGTGGGAGCTTTCAAAAGTTCCGAGGATAGAGAGATATATTCTATTATCTAGTGGCCATGTTTGATTATGCACCAATAGAAGAGAGCTCTCGCTGTTCTGCCGTTGCCACCGTAAGAAAGTTGTTCAATATCATCCGTTCATCTTTAATCTTTGGCGCTGAGTATTAACTTAGCATGTTACTAGCCAATTCTCGAGTAACTGAGGCGCCTTCAAACTGTGATGAAGTGATGGATTCTTCTATTAATGATGAAATACTATAACGTTTTGATTCTATTCCAACACCGTCTGGCTTTACGTTAGCGTTCGAGGTTCCGGCGCTGATGAATAAGCTCAAAAATATGCTGAGTAAGGTAAAATACAAATGGGTTATCTTTGGGCTCCTGAAACTCTAGATGTTGATAACGGCTATTTCTATATCTGAGCTTGTCCCAATGAAGGTGTTTTTTTAGAGTCAGGTATTTTATTTGTTGGGGTATTTATAGCAGAGCCTAGCTTATCAAATGTCTTTGTAAGAAGTGATTTCCAATTGGGTGGTATTGCTGGGTATTTCATATCCTAATTTAGTAGTAATTAGGAGCGAATTAGAATTTTTTGTAACTCGAATTAAATGTGTATGTTATGAAATATCTTGGTGGCCAAAATAGGGAATCAAAGCCTCAGGGATTTTGATACTGCCGTCAGGTTGTTGGTTTTGCTCGATGAGGGCAACGTAGAGTCTTGGTAGGGCTGTTCCTGATCCGTTGAGGGTGTGACAGAACTGGTTTTTACCGTCTACGTCTTTGTAGCGGAGCTTCATGCGGCGGGCTTGGTAGTCGCCGAAGTTTGAGCAGCTTGAGACTTCTAGGAATTTACCTTGTCCGGGTGCCCAGACTTCGATGTCGTAGGTCTTGAGTGCGCTGAATCCGATGTCTCCTGTGCAGAGTTCTATGGTTCGGTAGTGGAGGCCTAGCTTTTGGAGAGCTGCTTCTGCATGACCAGTGAGCTCTTCTAGGGCTACCATGGATTTCTCAGGAGTTACTGCTTGAACGAGTTCTACTTTATCAAATTGGTGCATGCGGATGATGCCTTTGTTATCACGACCTGCGCTGCCTGCCTCACGGCGGAAACATGGTGTCTGTGCTGTCATCTTGATAGGGAGGTCTGCCTCGTTCTGAATGGTCTCACGGAGCAGGTTTGTGACTGGGACTTCTGCAGTGGGAGCAAGGAACATTTCGTTGTCTTCGATACCGTACATGTCATCTTCAAACTTAGGTAGCTGACCGGTGCCTTCCATGCAGTATCGTCTGATGAGGTGAGGTACGTTGACTTCTTGGTAGCCGTGTTCTTCTGTTTGAAGGTCGAGTAGGAAATTGATGAGTGCGCGTTCGAGCTTAGCGCCTTTTCCACGGTACATGGCGAAGCCTGATCCTGAGATTTTAGCTGCGGCTTCAAAGTCGATGAGGTGGTGCTTTTCTGCGAGTTGGACGTGGTCTAGGGGTTCTGCAATTTCTGGTTTGTTACCCCAAACTCTTATTT
>JALZVD010000338.1 GCA_023300205.1 Akkermansiaceae bacterium
TGGCCCAGCTGATGAAACAACGTCAATTAGCTTCATCCCAGGACGATACTGCTGAGGACCAGGTCTACCAACTTGTCCAGAAACAGTAAGGAATTTCTGAAGATCTTGAGTCCTTTCCATATCTTTCTTAGCCAACTCACCAGTACTCTGTATCGAAATAGACGGCGTAGTATAGATTTTTGCATTCTTATATGCAGCTTCTATCTTTCTAGCTAAACTTGCAGTCGTAAGACCCTTTGCATAAATAGCCTGGTTGCTCAGATATGGTAAATGCACTTTTCCATCAGTAGACACCTGATAATTCCCATTGATTTGAGCCTGTTCTTCTTGAGGAACACCTCTTATGGCTATCGAGAGAGTATCTCCCTTAGTAATTTTCGCATGAGCTAATGAAGCTATCAGCAATGATAGTAGTAGTAATAATTTCATAATTTTATAATCTATTTTGTTTTATGGTTTCAATATTAGTAGAGATCATCATCTTTTACATCTACAACTTTAGATGTGTTCTGCTCAGCTCTCTCTGGGGTTTCAACTGCATTGGCAGAGGTTTTATCCCTATCCATTTCAGATGGAGCATAGTAAGTATAGTAACTAGTATAGTACTGATACTGACTATCACTTCTTACATCAACGTTATTCAGAACAACTCCAAGAACTGTGCCCCCTACGTTTTCAACAGCCTGCTTAACTCTCATAAGCATATTTCTAGGCAACTTGCGGTGTTGCACAACAATCATCGTGAGATCTACTTCTGAGGCTAATACAGATGCATCACTCACTCCAAGAATCGGAGGTGAATCAATTAACACCAAGTCGAAGCGCTGCTTAACATCTTGCACCATCTCTGACATCCTTCTTGAGTTCAGGATTCCAGCTGCATCAGCAGGTAGAATTCCTGAAGGCATGAAGAATAAATTATCCACTGGTGTCTGTAAAATCACATCCTCAAGCATTAGATCCGTAGTAAGATAGTTCGTAAGACCCACTGTATTATTGATATCAAAGAACGTATGCAACCTTGGACGTCTTAAGTCCGCATCGATCATCAATGTAGAATATCCACCCTGAGCACAAATATAGGATAAATTAACGAGTGTAGTCGACTTACCTTCTCCAGCTCCTCCAGATACTACAGTGATAGCATTATCATCAGGGTTTTTCCTATTGAACTCAATATTAGTTCTTAGAATTCTATATGCCTCGGCATCTGGACTAGCTCCAGCCTGCTTGTGTAACACACCTACGTCTCGAGGAATTACCGCAAGCACCGGAACCTGGAGATACTTCTCCACATCTTCAAGTGACTTCACAGATGTATCCATGAATTCAAGTGCAAACGCAATTCCTACACCAAAGATCAAACCCGCTACAGCGCCTAATGCCATATTCAGCGTCCAGTTAGGAGAAACATATTCCTCAACCTCTGGAGTCCTCGCATTTTTATGAAACACTAATGGGTCTCTTTCTAGATCCTCACCCAAAGATTCTTGAAATTCAGCTCCTTCAATTGCTTCTAGAACATTTAACTCTCTTTCGTAATCTTCACGGACTTTGCCAAATCTAGTCTTCTCTTCAGCACTTACCATCAGATCTCCTACTTCTTTATCTGAGTCTATTCGTAATTTTTCAACATTCTGGTTATAAACAACAAGATCATCCGAAAGCTTTTTCCTAACATTAACTACAGATCTAGCCAATCTAGATTTAACTGCGTTAATACTTAAATCTAAACTTTTTATCGTCCTATGATTAGCTCCTAGACCACTAGATATAGCATTCGTTTTACTCAACGTTAAGTTACTTAATTGCTCTTTATCTGTACTAAGAACTGCACCCTCAGGCCTTCCTGAAGCCAATAAGTTAACTATAAAATCCTCGTCGTTTAATCCATTTAAGGAACTCACAAATGACTCTAGTTGATCCTTCCCTCTTTTCTGCTCTTCATACGCCTGACTAGCGCGGTTACTCTCACTTGCATCATTGTCCCGGATAGCATACGATTTACCATCTTTACCATGATAAGGAATCTGAAGCTTTTTAGATAAAGCATATAGTCGAGTTCTATAGTCTTCTACCTTATCTTCCTGCACTCGACGTTTATCTTTAAAAACAGTGATTGATTCTAATCGTCGCCTATCAAGTGCATCTGTTCTCCTCTGACCGTATGAATTAGCTACTTGGTCTGCTATAAGTTTTACATCTTCCCTCTTTCCATACCTCACAGAAATTTCAATTAAATCTGTTCCCCTTTCTTGCCTTGTATTGACAATCCCCCCCAATACTCCCAATGTTTTCTTCTCAGACATTCCCCAGCGTCTCGACAGCTTAAGCTGCTCATTCACTTTCTTTAAAGTTTCTTCAGATTTAATAATGGAAAACTGAGTTTGCAGGAACTGTCGGGTCATTAACATCCTATTATTGCCACCCACACTTAATGCATCTGTTTTTGTACCAAAAGGATTGATTTCAACCACAACTTTACTTTCGTACATCTTAGGCATCACGTAAGTAATCACCGCCGCTGTTAAAACCACTAGCAGAAATGTTAGAATGATCATCCCATATCTATTCTTAACTACTTGCCAGTAGTCAATCGCATGTAGATTCGCCTCACTTGCATTAATATTGTTGTTTGTTTGCATTATGTTTATATTTGTAATCTTCAGAAATCTATTTCGGCATTTATTTACCCACAAAAAAGCCCTCACCGTATATTGACACGGCAAGGGCTGAAACGTTCAGATATTTAAATAGTTTTTTTAGAACGCGTAATTTACGCCCACTTCATAACGTCTACGGTTATAATCCCTGTTAGGAATCACACCTGATCTGGAATCGGTAAAGTTAGCAGATCCCGTTACTGATAGTGCTTCATTAATCTTATAAGTTGCACCTAGATAAACGCTGTATAGATCATAAGTGCCTTCTTCGAGTGTCGTTGCATCACTATAATCTGATGTGATATAACTCCCACCTGCTGTAAGTGTAATCTGTGGAGACAAAGTATAATCTGCCGCTGCTCCAATACGCAAAGTCGTCTTATCTTCATAACGATCTGCTACCCCTGTAGCGGGGTCAATAAACACAGTATCTGTATCTTCTTGAGAATACCTAGCAAATGTTCTAATCTTAAGCTGATTGTTGATCTGAGCAGTATAACTCAAGTTAGCATAAGCTGATGTGTTATCTCCAAACTGACCACCAACCTGAAAAGCAACAGTTGACGACTCTGATAATCTGTGTTCGAAACCTACACTTGCAGTAGTTCTGTCGGAATCTCCAGTGCTATAGTCTGAGTAAGTATAACGACCTGTTGCCGTTAAAACTGTCTGATCACTCAAGGTATAACGGAACTGGTTGTATACTGAGTAGCTATCAACATCACTTTGGCTACCATCATCATAATTTAGTGTAGAGAACGCAACACCTGTGTAGGTAGCTAATCGATCAGTCCAGCGATATCCGATTGCATTATCTGTTGAGAAATAAACGTATTCATCAACTTGACGTGAAGTAATCGGACCATAGAAATTACCTAAATCTAAGCCGTAATTAAAGAAATTACGAGATACAAGACGAGTCCTGTCGTTAAGCCTATGGTTAATATTTAAAGCTAAATTAGCATTATAAGTAGTATCGTCACCACCTTCAATATCATCTAGATAGTTAGTAACTCCAACACCAGCACTTATATCCCAAGAGGTTTGAGCGCCACGGACTACTAAACTTGCACCTACATTACCTCGAACATAAGTTGAGTCACTCTCTGCTGCTGCCGAAGTAGGCGAAACATTATCATCATAACCGAAAGCTACACCAGCAGTATATTTAAGTGGCGATGACTCTCCTTCTGTTTCGTTTGAATTCACATCAAACAAACCCTGTGCGCTTGCTACTCCTGTAAGTAGACTTGCTACTGCTGTATATTTAATTAGCTTCATATTATTTTAATAAGGTTTTTTATAGATTAGAAATTAAGGTTGTGAATATGGATCAGCTACTGATGACTGACCACCTTGTGAAGGCAAGAAAACTGAGAACGGGCTGAAGTTACCTGTTGAATCTCCACCAATGAAGTCGAGCGGTCCAAATTGAGCTGCTGGAGTTGACGGAGGATTCCCACCGTTACCATCACCGTTGCCACCACCTTTTGAAGAGTAGTCACTGCCTTTAGCTGAATGACCACCTTTAGCTGAATATCCTTCACCAGCACCTTTGGCATACTTAGCTGATACTTCCATCACCTCTGCGTGAGCATCGGGAGCAACTGCTAGAGCACAAGTAGTAATAAGTGACACCTTCTTAGGAGCCGCTTCGATTGCCTGCTCAACAATCTGAGCAACGAGAGTCTTATCTGCCTCAGTAACTACAATAGCTGCTTTAACAATTTCACATGCACAAGCTTCGTTTGCAGCGATCTGCTCAGAAACAATTGTGAGCACATGCTTTGGCTTAGCAGCTATTTCTTTAGCTACGGACTTAGAGACTGCATAACAGTCAGCTGCGCTAGCTACTGGAGCTGCTACAGCAAGGAGGGCACCTACAAGTGCGAATTTTAATGTATTTTTCATAATAATTTATTGGGTGAATGTTTTTATTATTCTATCGAGCAACTGCTTTTTTATAATTAGTAATAATAGTCTTCAGCATCTACTGAAAGTTTTACTATTATCCCTATTTGCAACTACATGAGACATTATTCAGATTTCATGCAGATAAGCAACTTTTTTTTTATATTTCCTAATAACTCTTCTCTAAACTATTAAGCCCTTACAACCTCAATAATCAACCAACCCTTAGTGCTAAAGCCCTGTGGGATGATGCACAAAGTGATTACATATTGAATATTTCATTTCTAAATGCTCAATTAATTTAAGAACTCCAAAGGTTTCTGTAGCATAGTGTCCACCATAGATAACATTCACACCCAACTCCTCCGCCAAAGCATAACTCCAATGAGGACCTTCTCCTGTAATAAATGTATCTATCCCTGCATCTGCCATCGCCTGCACTTCAGAACCCGCTCCTCCTGTTATAACCCCGACCACACCCACCCCTTCAGCACGCCGGCCATGACAATAGTGCACATCAACCCCTGTAGCTTTTTCCACTCGCCCTACTAATTCATCTAAAGACAAATCCATTTTCTGCTTAAGCCCCAGCATCACCCCCTTCCACAAATGAAACTTCTCCACATCCAACATGCCCACCTTTTCAGCAAGTAATGCATTATTACCCCATTCCCCATGAATATCCAAAGGAACATGAGCGCTATAAACCGCCATATTGGCATCTATCGCCAATTTTATCTTCTCATACTGCGCCCCCACTAACTTCTGCGCCCCATGCCAAAACATCCCGTGATGCACAATCAATAAATCTGCTCCAGCTGCAATTGCCTTTTTAAATACAGGCAAAGACGCATCCACAGCGGCAGCCACTTTAGTAACACTCCCATCATTCTCCAACTGTAACCCATTTAACGCTCCTGGGTAATCCGGCAGCTCACTGATCCGCAACTCCCTATTAAGGTGATTCACTATTTCTTTTAACTCTATCATAACATTTATTTTAACAACAAACACATACTAATCAGCATCTCTCGCGCCATCCATTAAAACTAATAGATCATTCGCTAGATCTAGCCCCCAACGATGAACCTCCCCCAACAACTCTAACTTCATACTTGATGCATGTAAAGCATGCCTCCGCAAAACCAGCTCACGCAGCATTACATCACTCATTCCATCCTCAATAAATTTTAAATAAAGCTCATCTCCTCTCCCATATATTTTATCCCCCACAATAGCATGCCCTACATGCGCAGTATGCACCCTTATCTGGTGCATGCGCCCTGTCTGAGGGCTCACCTTGAGTAAGCTCATCTTCCTACCATCTATAATCATCCGCCTCACCACCCGCATCATCGTCACACAACGCCTCCCCTCTTCATGCACCATCTGCCTCACATATATATCACTCTCCTCCACATCTCCCTTTCTTAATACAGGAGCATCTATCACCTTCTCACCCCATTCAGGCCAACCCCAAACGATAGCATCATAACCCTTCTCTACCTCCCGGCGCTCCATAGCTCGACCCAACTCCCTAGCCACACCCTTCGCCGTCGCCATCAACACCAGCCCACTAGTCTCTCTATCCAACCTATTAATAATACTCAACCTAGCCCCATTCGCTATCTCATAAGAGAGCAGACTCTCCACCCCCCCTAGTAAAGTGGGCTCATCACCCCTATTATTAGCAGGATGCACTATAAGAGGCGCCCCCTTATCCAGAATGATCCAGCCATCCCCCTCATCCACAACAGAGAAATGCTCCTGAACAGCAATCACACCAGCTCTAAAATTCCTACCCATACACCGTTATGACAATCTCCCTCTCATGCCTAGCCCGCCGATGCTCAAACAAAAACAACCCCTGCCAAGTACCCAACAGCATCCGCCCCGCTTTTATAGGCACCGTTTCACTACTACGAGTAAGCACCATTCTTATATGCGACGGCATATCATCCGGCCCCTCATAAGTATGTTTAAAATACGGTATACCCTCTGGCACCAGCTGATCAAAATAAGCCTCCAAATCACGGCAAGCTGTAGGATCCGCATTCTCCATCATCACAAGACTTGAGCTAGTATGCCTATTAAAAACATTCACCATTCCCTGCTCCACGCCACTCTCCGCCACCACACGCTCCACCTCTGCAGTCAACTCATAAACCCCCTTCCCATGGGTATTCACCCTTACACTCTTCATAAAAACCATTGTCCCTCACACTATAAACACCACAGAAAACTGTCCACCCTTTTCATAAGACAACCATACACAAACCAACTTACTAAGACATCAGAGACACCCCCTCTAACTATGCATTACAACAAAACATCAGCCCACATCAAACAACCCCAACTCATCAACCACTGCCAAAAACGAATAATCAATAACCAGGACACTATCAACAACCACCTTCCAACCACCTAGCCCTCCTCTAGAGCCACTCATCCAGACAGAACCCGCTTGATTACTTAGAACTAGTTAATCATAATTCTAATTTTTCACGCCTCATTAAGGAAAATCACACCCCCCAACTCCAACCCCTACTAAATTATAAGAAAAAAGCGCATTTTAACCTTGCTCACCCACGCTCAAATTTATTATTTTTCAGAGTTAAACTAAATAAAAATAGCTATTTCTAACATTTCATGATATGCTTATCAGCGTTATGGCAACTACGAAAAGAACACGTTTCTCACGTCGCGTCCCAGATCATGTGACAGATGAGATCGTTCACGTATTAGGAGACGACGATAGTTTCTTCGGATTCAATGACCTCTTCGAATTAGTATTCGAGAGACTCAAAGAACGCAACGCAGTAAGCGGTGGCGAAGAAATGCTACGTCTCAGAGCATATGAGAAATTACAAAACCTCGTCACACGTGGCATGGTAGAAAAGCAAGGCAAAGAATACAAAGGCCTAGCTAGACTCCCAGAAGCTCACAGCACATTCGAGGTCGAATAATCTATATTCCGCATTTTTATGCTGGATTAGACACTCATCTAACCTTAAACATTAGCCCGTGCCGCATATCGCAGCACGGGTTAAATTTTTCTCCTCTCCAGGAACAACACCTTCACTCAAATGCTAGAACAATACCTACCAGTAATCTTTCAGACACTCATCGCCATTGGATTTGCCGCCACAGCTCTCGGACTCAGCGTTCTCCTCGGCAAAAAAGGCCGCACAGGCGGAGCTAAAGACACCGTCTACGAATGCGGAATGCTTCCAGTCGGTGACGGCTCGCCAAGATTCTCAGTTAAATTCTACCTAGTTGCCATGCTCTTCGTCCTATTTGACATCGAAGTCGTATTCATGTATCCATGGGCAGTCCAGTTCAAAGAACTCATCGCCATCAACGCCAATGCACTCTGGTCCATGTTCGGCTTCGTAGGCATCCTCACCGTAGCCTACGTATACGCACTCCGCAAAGGAGCACTCAGCTGGAACAACTAAAAACAGCACTCAAATCTCAAGAAGCCTTCACCTCATCGTGAAGGCTTTTTTATTGTGAACACCATCCACAAAACCCACCCCCATTTTGTCATACATAAAAAACTTCATGACACGCGCAAAAACATCTTCACCCTCACCTCAAACTCATCCATACTCCGCTCGTGAATACTACTAAATCTGAAATCAACCCCGTCCGTGAAAACCTACGCCAAGAAGGCTTCACCCTCATTGACGAAACTCTCACCTTTCTTATCGATTCACTATCGGACTCCCTCACCTCACTAGGTGAAGACGAGCTCATCCCCTTCCTCCCATGGAGAAACAACACCCCAGAATCAACCCCTCCAGAAGGCACCCAGCAGCTCTACTCCATTGGCTTCCAACTGCTCAACATGGTAGAAGAACGCGTCTCCGCAGCCATCCGCCGCGAACGTGAAAATGAAATTGGCGCAGAATCTATTCGCGGCCTCTGGGCTCGCACACTCAAAGACATGAAGGACCTAGGCCTAGACCAAGAACAAATCCTAGACATCCTCAAAGACGTTCACGTAGAACCCGTCCTCACCGCACACCCCACAGAAGCCAAGCGCGCCACAGTCCGTGAGCGCCACCGCGCCATCTACGAAGAACTAGCCAGAAGCGAGCACCACAAATACACAGACCGTGAGCGCCGCCGCATCAAAGCAAACATCTCAGCCTCCATGGAAACTCTCTGGCGCACAGGAGAAATCCACATGACCCGCCCAGATCTCAAGCAAGAACTCCGTAACGCCCTCTACTACCTCAGAGAAGTCTACCCAAAAGTACTCAACAGACTAGACACACACTTCGTTGAAGCATGGAGAGACGCAGGCTTCTCAGTAGACAAACTCCGCAACTCTAACAAACTCCCCAAAGTAACCTTCGGAACATGGATCGGCGGCGACCGTGACGGCCACCCGCTCGTCACCCCAGAAGTCACCTTTGACACCCTCGCAGACCTTCGCTACCACGCCATCGTCCTCATGCGCAAGGAACTCAAAAACCTCGCATTCCACCTCACCATCTCCAAGCAGTTCCAGGAAATCCCCGCCGCCCTCACAGAGCGCATCCAAGAACTCTCCCACCAACTCCAAAACCCATCCTACGCAGCTGACATCCTACACCAGAACCGTGAAGAACCATGGAGACAACTCGTCTACCTCATGCGCGGCATGCTCTTTGACACAGCAAAAGGAGATGGCGCCGGATACCAGCACCCAGATGAACTAGATAAAGACATCGCTCTCATCGAGCACACACTCCTCAGCACCGGATGCCTCCACCTCATCAAGCTACACATCACACCACTCCGCCACAAGCTCAGCATCTTCGGCTTCCACCTAGCCACCATAGACATTCGCCAAAACTCAGAACACCATGACAAAGCCGTCTCTCAGCTACTCAAAGCAGCAAGCATCCCAGACGGAGAAAATTTCGAGACCTGGACAGAAGAAAAACGCTGCGAATTCCTCAGCGCAGAACTCCTCTCAGCCAGACCATTCCTGCACGACACTACATCAGCAGGCGCAGAAGCAGACTCAGTCCTAGACTCATACCGCGTCATCGCAGACCAGATAGACAACCACGGCATCGGTGGCATCGGCGCATTCATCGTCTCCATGACACGCTCCGTCTCGGACCTACTCGTAGTCTACCTCCTCCAGCGTGAAGCTGGCATCCTCGTCCAGACAGAAGACGGCCTTGCATCACCCATCGAAGTCGTCCCCCTCTACGAGACCAAGGATGACCTAGACTCATCCCAAGACCTACTCTCAGGATTCCTAGACCACCCAGTCACCCAGCGCAGCCTCAAGCTCCGCTACCCAGAAGGTGCCCCCTTCCAACAAGTCATGCTCGGATACTCAGACTCCAACAAAGACTGCGGCATCCTATCCGCCCAATGGTCACTCTATCGCGCAGAAAACGCCATGGTAGAAACAGCCGCCAAGCGTGACATCCGCCTAGGCTACTTCCACGGCAGAGGAGGCACCATCTCTCGCGGAGCAGGCCCCACACAATGGTTCATGGAAGCCCTCCCACACGGCTCACTAAGCGGACACTTCCGTATGACAGAACAAGGAGAAACCATCGCCCAGAAATACGCCAACCTCTCAAATGCCACCTACAACATCGAGCTACTCATCGCCTGCGCTGCATCCACCGCAGCAAAGCACAAACACGCTCCAGCTCCAGTAGACCCATGCATCAAACTCATGCCAAGGCTCTCAGAAGACTCAGAGAAAGCCTACCAAAAACTCCTCAAAAAAGAAGGCTTCATCCCCTTCTACAGAGAAGCCACCATCATTGATGCTCTAGAAAATTCCCGCATCGGCTCACGCCCGTCACGCCGCACTGGCAAAAAAGAATTCTCACTAGATGACCTCCGTGCCATTCCATGGGTATTCTCATGGACCCAAGCACGCTTCTACCTCACAGGCTGGTTCGGAGTAGGCTCAGCACTAAACGCCCTCAAACAAGACAGCCCAGCAGACTACCAAGCCCTCAAAGACGGACTAAAACAATCCAAATTCCTCCAATACGCCCTCACAAGTGTAGAAACAAACCTAGCCAGCGCCAATCGTGAACTCATGATTGAATACGGAGAACTCTGCACAGACAAAGACCTAAAAGATCGTTTCATGGGAATCATCCTCGCAGAATTTGACCTCACCAAAGAACTACTCCGTGACATCTTTAACGGCGGATTTGATGAACGTCGCCCTCGAATGAGCAAGACACTAGCCATCCGTGAAGAACCCCTCAAGGTCCTCCACCTCCAGCAAGTTCAACTCATCAAGCAATGGCGTGCACTCAAAGCAGATGGAAACGAAGAAGCAGCAGAAACACTCTTCCCTAAAATCCTACTCAGCATCAACGCCATCTCATCAGGACTCAGAACCACAGGATAAACACCCCCCGTGGAAGAAAACCCATACATCACACCCACCACGCCAAGTGATAAAATACTAAACCAAATCGAGCTCTCTGAGATCGATGACGCTATTGCCTATCGAGAAGGAAGCACCTTCTTCTGCAAGCCAGGCTTCCTATCTCCTCCCATCTGCTTCCAGACAGGAAACACCATCACCTCATCACTTGAAAAAACAACCCTCCTCACTGGCACCACCAGCATAGCACTCTACCTCACCCGCGGAGAAAAAATAGATTGGGTTAAAATCATCAGCTCAATCGCTATCATCACTTTCTTTCTAGCCATTATAGCTGTTACTTTTCTACTAAATAAAGCCATCCTCATCACCGCCATACTCGTCCTCATCCCCCTATTTTTCAAGAACTCTAAAAACTACGGCATCAAATTAAAATACCTCCAAACCGGATACATCCAAATTAAAGATGCCCACGAAGACTTCCTAAAACACTTTCAAGAAAAAGGAAGACAAACCCTAAACAACTACCCCAAGAATCACCTAGAAAGATCTCCCTGATACATCACCTTCACCCCAGCATTACGTAAAATTTCAGCACCAAAAAAATGATCCCCCAAATGGAATGCTAATAACGTATAATCTCCAGGATGACTAAGCATGCTATAAGCAAAATCCACATTCGTCTCCCCATCCTTCAGAATTTTCAAGCACTCCTCTAGTCCCCTGCAAGCCTCCCGCAGCGCTACCACCACCATATTACAAGTAGTATGTGGTATTCCCTTCTCTAAAAACAACTGCCCCACTAACTCCGGATCAGTCACAATCAATCGCACAATTGTAGCATCCTTCGCATCCTGCATAGACAAGCCTATCACCTCCTCACCACTATGACGAACCAACCTAAGTAATGAATCCAGTGACCCCACCCGGTTCTGGAGGAAAACAGAAAACTGCTTCACTGGCTGACCCTCTTTCTTAACCATTGTCTCTGACATCATCTAAGTAAAATAAAAGAATACAACAGCCTACTTCTTTACCCCCATCAGAGGCAACATCGTAAGCTTACCCGTTGAAATATTCTCAATAATCATCTCCTCATCATTCACATCCATCACCTTATAAGCCACACCCTTCAAATCATAAAACTCATCATTCCGCTCCACCACCAAATGCTCTCCAGTATCGTTAATCTTTAACACCGCTACTGCCTCAGCCGCCTGCGACTCATAACCAGCATAGAGCTCTCTACTCATACCAGTCTGCTCATCCTCAATCATCAAAGTCACTAACTCTCGGTCATTCCCTCCAGTAAGCTTATTATTAACCATTTTCTTTTTGATCTGCTTCACGCGCAGCCCAGTCATCCCTATCTGACTACCCTCAGTCACCACCGGATCCACATTTCTAGATTCCTCACTCTCCCTCAGATCATAAACTTCCACTCTACCAACATCATCTGCCCTCACCTGAATAGGGAGTGATTTCTCTGCATACGCAGCCATCGTCACCACATCATTCACATCCATAGCATCGTTTAACTCTAAAGATAAATTCTTCCCCTGTATCCTCTCAACCACAACCCCTCCTCCAGCAGTCACTCCCGCTACAACTCCACCAGATGAAGATGGTGCTACATTAGATGAGAATGAGGAACCAGTACCAGCTACGCTAGCCCCTCTATCATCAGCCACCACCCCGCCAGAAGTCGCAACACCCTCACTTGCCACTACACCCACAGAAGCCACTACACCAGTAGCCACTACATCCCTATTTGATACTACCTCAGAAGTTTGAGGTGACCGATCCATCGCCTTTTGCACTAAAGCCTCCAGCTCATCATCGCTCCATTCTAAAGCCAGTGAATCCACGTCAGCACTCGTCTCAGAATCCACTAATACCGCCAATACCCTCTCATTCCCCTCAGCAAAATCCTTAGCCAATTTACCATCATCAGAAACAGCATATAGATTCGCACCCTCTGCCAGCAACGCCTGCGCTGCTCGCTCATTACCGCGCTCAGCCGCTATCATCAAACTCGTCTTCCCCCCATTCCTCGCATAAACAGATGCACCATACTTCACCAGCAAGGGAATCGTTTCATGCTTATCCATATCAGCCGCATACAGCAGCCCCGTATCTAACAAATCTCTACTCTCTGGAGCCAATAAATGAATCGCCTCAGGAGACTCCCCATCAAGAGCATGAATCAGAGCAAACTTACCAACCTCATCCTTAAGCCTCACATTAGCCCCCTTCTCTAAAAGATAACTAATCACCTCACCATGACCTGCATTAGCACCTGCCATCAACGGAGACACCCCATTCTCATCCACCGTCTCTATATCTGCTCCATTCTTAACCAAGAAATGCAACGCCCTCACAGAACCAGAATCAGCCGCCTCATACACAGCAGACTCCCCCTTAAGATTCCTCTGATTCAGATCAAATTGCCTGTCTTTAAATATCTTCAACGCCTGCAAATCATCATTCCCTACCGCCTTAAAAAAACCAACCTGATCCAGCTCATAACCCACAAGCTTCAAATTAGCCTCATCCTCCTCAGCTTGGCTATTTCTGCCACAGCTAGTCACCCCCACCACGCCAAACGCCAACACCAAAGCTGATACAGCTGCTACACATCGGTGAGCTCCTCGTTGATGATTCTCTTTTTTACTACGGGATGGTTTATTTTTCATGAACCAATACTACCACGAAGTCACTAACCGTCAACCCTCAATCCCAAACTAAAAACACATCAAACCACACCACTCCTTGACTCCACCTAACCTCGCTATAGCATAGAAATACTATGATCCTAAAAAACCTATCCCTCATTCCCATCATCGTCCTCAGCAGCCTCACCTCACTCACAGCCCAAGACTTCCACCCATCGCTCACAACCGTTGCCTCCAAAATCAACACCGCGGCAGATCATATCACCATGACTAAGCTAGATGGCGACCTCGCAGCCATCACCCAATACGTCGAAATCATCATCAAAACTGCCAGAAATAACGGCGAAGCTATCCCTGAAAACATCAACGCAAAAGAACTCTTCACCATCCTAGGATTAAACTCCCTCAAAGCCTCTGCCAGCAGCGCCAAAGAACGAGACAACGCATGGATCAACCACAGCTACCTCGAAAATGGCGGCAAAGATACCGGCATCTTCTCGCTCCTTGGCAAACCAAATCAAACCCCCATCGTCCCCACCCTCTTTCCTGCAGGCACAGACCTAGCTCTTCAACTCCAGCTAGACCTCCGTAAGCTCGCACCCATACTTACCCAACTTGCCAAGCTCAGCGGAGAAGAACAAATGCTTAAACTCATGGAAGAAAACATCCCTCAGCTAAACATGACACCCACACAACTACTCACCAAACTGAACCCAACCTTCAACATAGCACTAGATGTCAACACTAGCGAATCAGCTCAGACCAACCCACTAGCTATCGTCGCCGGCGCCAATGCCATCATCAGAATAGACGGCCTCAACTGGCTATGGGA